>DXEQ01000261.1 GCA_019114885.1 Candidatus Anaerobutyricum stercoripullorum | reverse complement strand
GATTGGAAGATGTCGCTCCTGTGACCCGCCGCAGACGGAAAGTGCTGCAAATCCGGAGACTTCTCCACAATAAATGTTAAAAATAGTAAAAAAATATGATATTTTACTGGAAAAATATGGAATATGTGATATAATAAGAGAGTAATATTTCAAAATGATGGAGGAGGAATCGTTATGTTGAGTTTTGAAGAGTTTCAGAATTATATTGAGGAGCACATTTTAGAGGGCTGGAAAGAGAATGCCGATGTGCAGATTCAGGAGACCACGAAGAATAACGGGGTCACTTATCAGGGCATGTACATCCGGGAGGATGAGGAGAATGTATCTCCCTGCATGTATCTGGAAGAGTTTTATAAGGATTACCAGAAGGGGGAGGACATGGAGAAGGTTCTGTCCAGGATCCGGCAGGAATACGAATGGGCCATGGAGAGGTCTTCTTTTTACGAGATGGATGTGCTGCACTATGAGCGCATGAGGGATAAGATCATTTTCCGTCTGGTCAATTATGAGAAGAACCGGGAGCTGCTCACGGACTGTCCTTTTATCCGCATGTACGATCTGGCGCTCACTTTCCGGTGGATTGCCCACACGGATTCCATCGGGATATCGACTGCGCTGATCACCAACCGGGAACTGACCCTGTGGAATATTTCCAGAGATGAACTTCTGCTGGTGGCCGAGAGGAATACACGCAGGCTGTTCCCGCCGCAGATCTTACATATGAACAGCTATCTGAAATATTCGGAGGGGAGCATCAGGGCGGGAGCCAATATGTATGTTCTGACCAATGAACAGCAGATCAACGGGGCGACGGTGCTGGTTTATGATGGAATCCTCAAGAATTTTGCCGACAGGCTGGGCGAGGATTTCTATGTGCTTCCGAGCAGCATCCATGAAGTGCTTCTGCTTCCTGTCAGCCAGATGCCGAATCCGGACTGCCTCTTTTCCATGGTGACGGATGCCAATCATGTCATTGTTTCCCCGGTGGATATTTTATCCGATTCCGTGTATTATTATAATAGAAGAGATCACAGACTGACCCCTCTGGACCGCAGAGAAGGGTGAGCGCGGGATAAGGTGGTCACGGTTTATTTTCTTTCGATTTTGATAAGTTGCCGCGGCGGGGTTGATATGTTTCGGTGATATTGTTATACTATTCAGAAAGAATAATATGGGAAAGATTGGAAGGTGCTTTGATGAAAAGATGGCAGATAGGTTTGAACATTGTGGGCGAGATTTTGATTTTTTTGATCAGCGCGGTGCTGCTGATCCTGATTGTCCCGAGACTGCTCGGATTTTTCTGGCCGTTCGTGGCAAGCTGGATTCTGGCGATGCTGGCGACGCCCCTCTGTAATTTTCTGGAGAAGCATATCCGGCTGAACAAGCAGTGGGCTTCGGCTTTTATCATCATATTTGTCCTGTTGATCCTGGCGGGACTGGGGTATCTGCTGATCACCAAGCTGGGCAGGGAGATGATCTCCTTTTTGTCGGACGCACCGGTATACTATGGATATTTTCAGCATACCATCACGGTGATCGGGGATAAGGTCAACGACATGATCGCCCCGATTTCCGGAGATTTTGGCAATCAGATCGAGACGGCATTCAACGACCTCCTTCTGCAGGCGGGAACCGTTATCAATAATTTTGCGCCGAAGAGTGTGGAGTTCATGGGGGATGCCGCCGCCAATATCACCAACGGTCTGGTGGGTACGCTGGTTATGATCCTGGCCGCTTACTTCTTTATCGCGGACCGGGAGAAGATCTCCGTGCAGCTTTGTCGTCTGATCCCGTCGGATATGGAGGAGCATGTGAAGAAGATCAGGGACAGGCTGGTCTCCGCTCTGGGCGGTTTTTTGCTGGCGCAGTTCAAGATCATGTTTGTTATTTTTCTGATCCTGCTGGCAGGACTTCTGATCCTGCGCAATCCTTACGCGCTCTTTCTTGCCCTGCTCATCGCTTTCCTTGATCTGCTGCCAATCCTGGGGACCGGTACGGTTCTCATTCCCTGGGCGGTGATCGTATTTTTCAGCGGACATTTCCGTCAGGGTATCATCCTGATGATCATCTATGTGATCTGCCTTCTGACAAGGCAGATTCTGCAGCCGAAGATCATCGGTGACAGTATCGGGATGGGTACGATGATGACCCTCTTTCTGATCTACACAGGATTTAAGCTGCATGGCATCACGGGGATGATCATCGCTCTTTTGGTGGGTACCATCGTCATCACCCTCTACCGGCTGGGACTCTTCGATACGAAGATCCGGCGGATGAAGTATCTGATCGATGCCTACCGGCATTATGACGAGAGGATGGCGGCAGACGCCGACAGCGGGAGAACCGGAGGAAAGAGGTGAGACACAGATGAAGATTTATCTGGTGCGCCACGGTGAGACGACGCTCAATGCCAGAGGATGTTATTACGGCAGGACGGATGTCTGCCTTTCCGGGCGCGGCAGAAGGCAGGCGGAAGAACTGCGGAACTTTTTCGGACAGATTCCGCTGGACACCGTCGTCACAAGCCCCTTGAAGCGGGCGGCGGAGACGGCAGAGATCATTCTCTCCGGCCGCGGAATTGCCGGGGCGTCGGAACAGACGGAACCTGCCGACCGCGGGACCATGGCGGAGGGTGCGGGGAGAGATAGCACTACAGAAGCCATAAAGATATACCGTGACGAGAGATTATGTGAGCAGGATTTCGGCATTTTTGAAGGACTTACATATCGGGAACTGACGAAGAGATATCCGGAGCAATTGGACGCATGGAACCGGGATTATTTTGGTTACCGGATTCCGGAGGGAGAGAGCTTTCTTGATGTGCGCAGGCGCGTGGAGCTCTTTTTCGGTGACCTTAAGGAGCGCGCCGCGACAGCCGGGTGGGAGAGTGCCCTGCTGCTGGTGGCGCACAAGGGTACGCTGGGACATTTCCTGGCCGTCAGTCTCGGTCTGCCGCCGGAGGGATACTGGAATTTTGTTTTTGAGCAGGGCTGTTACAGCCGGATTGATCTGGAGGATGGATACGCGATCATCCGGAAGCTGAACCAGAGCGCGCGGGAATGATGAAGAAGACCCGCAGATGGCGGCAGAGTATCTGGCGGATGATGATGCCTGGCAGAGTGTTATTACCTGGCGGATGATGATGCCTGGCAGAGTGTTATTATCTGGCGGATGATGCCTGATGGATGATTACTATCTGGCAGATGATTATCTGGAAGATTATTATAGAAGATACGGAATACGGAGAAGACAGATGGATTTATTTGATTATATGCGGATGGAGCGCAAGAAACAGGAGTCTCCGCTGGCGGTGCGCATGCGGCCTCGGACTTTGGATGAGGTGGTGGGGCAGTCCCACATTATCGGGAAGGACAGGCTGCTGTACCGGGCGATCAAGGCGGATAAGATCAGTTCACTGATCTTTTACGGGCCTCCGGGAACCGGCAAGACGACCCTTGCCAGAGTCATTGCCAATACGACCAGCGCACAGTTTGTGCAGATGAACGCCACCACATCCGGCAAGAAGGATATGGAGCAGGCCGTGTCGCAGGCAAAAGATATGCTTGGTATGTATGGGAAGCGAACGATTCTTTTTATCGACGAGATTCACCGGTTCAATAAGGCCCAGCAGGATTATCTTCTTCCCTTTGTGGAGGACGGGACGGTGATCCTGATCGGGGCGACCACCGAGAATCCTTATTTTGAGGTGAACGGCGCTCTGCTGTCCCGGTCCAAGATCTTTCATCTGGAGCCGCTGAGCGCGGAGGAGATCGCCGGACTCATACGGAAGGCTGTGACAGACGAGGAGCGGGGTATGGGCGCGTACGGCGCCGCCATCACGGAGGAGGCCGTTTCTTTTATCGCCCGGATGGCGGGAGGAGACGCCAGAGCGGCCCTGAATGCGGTGGAGCTTGGCGTGATCACCACGGAGCCGAATGCGGACGGGAAGATTCTTATCGACCTGGATGTGGCGCAGGAGTGTATCCAGAGGAAGGCGGTTCACTACGACAAGAGCGGCGATAACCATTATGACGTGATCTCCGCCTTCATCAAGAGTATGCGGGGGACAGATCCGGACGCCGCGGTCTTTTATCTGGCCCGGATGCTCGATGCGGGGGAGGACCCGAAGTTTATTGCGAGAAGAATCATGATCTGCGCTTCTGAGGACGTGGGGAACGCGGACCCGCAGGCGCTGCAGGTTGCGGTGGCCGCCTCTCTGGCCGTGGAGCGGGTGGGTCTGCCGGAAGGACGCATCATTCTCTCTCAGGCGGCTTCCTATGTGGCCAGCGCGCCGAAGAGCAACGCCTGTGTGATGGCCATTGACAAGGCGCAGGAGATGGTGAGGCGGGCAGATACAGGGCAGGTGCCGCCGCATCTTCGGGACGCCCACTACGGCGGAGCCAGAGACCTTGGCCACGGCATCGGATATAAATATGCCCATGATTATCCGGAGAATTATGTCAGACAGCAGTACCTTCCGGACGCCATACGGGAGGAGCGGTTCTATATCCCGACGGAGAACGGGTACGAGAAGCAGATCAGGAATCATCTGGAGCATTTGAGAAACAGAGAAGAGCAGGAGGAAAAACAGGATGAAACGATTTAAGAGGGCCGGCGCGCTGCTGCTGGTGATCATTCTCATTGGGCTGGTGATGCTCACACTGTACTGTGCAGTGACCGGCAGCCGGTATTTTATGGCGTCTTTGATGGCCACCCTGCTGCTGCCGATTCTTCTGTACGCCTATATGTTCATCTACCGGCTGCTGCGGGGAGACGGTAGGAAGACGCCTCCGTCGGACGAGGAATAGATGGATCCTTCGCAGTGAAAGGAAAATAATCTGTCCGGGCTATTGACAAGCCACACAGAATGGAATAATATAGATATCAGTAGTTATTACTATTTTTATCAGGCAGAGCGGATGCCACGGTATTTCGTCTGTCTGACGATGCTTTTACAATAGCAGGAAAGAGAGGTTATCTATTATGCCAAATTTAAAAGGAACAAAAACAGAACAGAACTTAATGACAGCATTTGCCGGTGAGTCTCAGGCTACCAATAAGTATACCTATTTCTCCAGCAAGGCGAAAAAAGACGGTTATGTACAGATCGCCAACATCTTTGCTGAGACAGCTGCCAACGAGAGAGAGCATGCAAAGATGTGGTTCAAATTATTAGAGGGCGGCGCAATCCGTTCTACTATCGAGAACCTGCAGGCAGCAGCTGACGGTGAGAACTACGAGTGGACAGATATGTACGCACAGTTCGCAAAAGAGGCAAGAGAAGAAGGCTTCGATGATATCGCTGCCAAGTTCGAAGGCGTTGCAGCTGTAGAGAAAGAGCATGAGGCAAGATACTTAAAGCTTCTTGACAATGTAAAGAAAGAACTCGTATTCTCCAAAGATAACGATGTGATCTGGCAGTGCGCTAACTGCGGACATATCTGCATCGGCAAGAAGGCTCCGGAAGTATGTCCTGTATGTGATCATCCACAGTCCTACTTCCAGGTTAAACCGGAGAACTACTAATCAGGTGAGGATTTGATTCTCTGCCGGCGGTGATTTTGCCGGCGGCGGCCGGCAGGATACACCGCCGGATATATAATCTGATCAGGATCATTCAGGGATGTATATTTTTTCTGATATGGGCAATAATGATACTATCCGATGGGAACATCGGATATGACAGTCGTCAGGAAAACTTATATCCTCCCCTTTCTGACAGGCGTCTGCTTCTTAGGAAGCAGGCGCCTGTTTTGCGCGCTTTCAGATTTTGCGCGAATTTGCAAGGAAAAATACTTGACAAATGCGAACCTATCCCCTATAATCATCTTCGGTAAAGGGAAACCACTTTACATGAGGTGATGATTTTGGACGGAATCGCGAAGAAGGCTCTGCTGTTTGACTTTTACGGCGAGCTGCTGACAGAGAATCAGAAGGAAGTGTACGGCGAGCATATCCAGAACGACCTGTCGGTCTCGGAGATCGCGCAGTTGCGGGGTATCAGCAGACAGGGTGTGCACGACATGATCCGGCGATGCGAGAAGATTCTTGTGGATTACGAGGAGCGGCTGCATCTGGTGGAACATTTCCTGACGGTGAAGAAGATGGTCGGTGTGATTCACCGGTATGCGGAAGAGATTTCCGACTGTGGAGACAGGGAGGAGATCAGCGGACGCATTGAGGACATCAAGAGGATTTCCAGCGAGATCCTGGAACAGTATTAGGAGCTGGCGCACGGATATTCTTCCGGACAGAAGAGGAGGAGCCGCGCGTGACAGCGAACAGGTCAGTATGAACAGGAGGCTGTTATGGCATTTGAGAGCCTTACAGATAAATTGCAGAATGTCTTTAAGAACTTAAGGAGCAAGGGACGTCTGACGGAGGCCGACGTGAAGGAGGCCATGAAGGAAGTAAAGCGTGCCCTGCTGGAGGCGGATGTCAATTTCCGTGTGGTTAAGTCATTTATCAAGACAGTGACAGATCGCGCCATCGGTCAGGATGTTCTTACGGGACTGAATCCGGGCCAGATGGTCATCAAGATCGTAAAAGAAGAGATGGAAGCGCTCATGGGTTCTGAGATGACAGAGCTCGTGATCCTGCCGGGTAATGAGATCACCGTATATCTCATGGCGGGCCTGCAGGGAGCCGGTAAGACTACGACGGCGGCCAAGATTGCCGGGCAGTTTAAGAAGAAGGGAAAGAATCCGCTTCTGGTTGCCTGTGACGTTTATCGTCCGGCGGCGATCAAGCAGCTGGAGATCAACGGCGAGAAGCAGGGTGTGCCGGTATTTTCCATGGGAGATAAGAAGAATCCGGTGGATATCGCCCGGGCGTCCATTGAGTATGCCAGAGAGAACAACAGAAATATCGTGATCCTTGATACGGCAGGCCGCCTGCATGTGGATGAGTCCATGATGGAAGAACTCCAGAATATCAAGGAGAATGTGGATGTGACCCAGACGGTCCTGGTGGTGGACGCCATGACGGGACAGGATGCGGTCAATGTGGCGAAGACCTTTGAGGATAAGGTCGGCATTGACGGGGTGATCTTAACGAAGCTGGACGGCGATACGAGAGGCGGTGCCGCACTCTCCATCCGCGCAGTGACCGGCAAGCCGATTTTATATATCGGTATGGGCGAGAAGCTGGAAGATCTCCAGCAGTTCTACCCGGACCGCATGACCAGCCGTATCTTAGGTATGGGCGATGTGCTGACCCTGATTGAGAAGGCACAGAACGCCGTGGACGAAGAGTCCGCCAGAGAGCTGGAGAAGAAGCTTCGCAAGGCCGAGTTCGGCTTTGACGACTTCCTGGCACAGATGCAGCAGGTAAAGAATATGGGAGGCATCGCGGATCTGCTTGCCATGATTCCGGGTGTCGGCAGTCAGATCAAGAATATTGATATAGATGACAGCGCGATGGACCGCATTGAGGCGATCATTTATTCCATGACGCCGGAAGAACGGTCCAACCCGAGTCTGCTCAATCCATCCAGAAAGAAGCGGATTGCAGACGGCGCCGGCGTCAGTCTGCAGGAAGTGAACAAGCTGTGCAAGCAGTTTGAACAGTCCCGCAAGATGATGAAGCAGATGAACAGCATGATGGGTAAGGGCGGCCGGAGACGGGGCGGCTTTAACCTGGGAGGCATGAAGCTTCCGTTTTAAAAAAAGTGTTCCGGCTTAAAGGCATGGCCGGGAGATGGGAAAGGTACAGACAGTACATTTCCTGAAAAATATGCGGGATACCGGATGATTTCCGGTTCCATATAGATGAAGAATTAAGATGAAAGAGGTGAAATCACATG
>DXEQ01000260.1 GCA_019114885.1 Candidatus Anaerobutyricum stercoripullorum | reverse complement strand
TACCGATATGAATAAAAAATGTTCTCACAGAAACGAATTTCTTCATTTTTAATACAATTCTATCTGACACAACTATCATACCATATTTTTCGAAGAAAACAACTCTTTTCTGTGTTCTTTTACTTTCCATTTGCATAAACCCACCCCTGATGTTACAATGAATTTCTGAAAGGAAGCACAAAGATGGAACGCTATTATTCCTACAATCGTTTCTTAAAGGAAATGTTCGGAGAAAAAATATATAAGATCAGCCTGGACGGCGGGTTTACCTGTCCCAACCGGGACGGCACCCTGTCTGTGGGCGGCTGTATTTTCTGCAGTGAGGGAGGAAGCGGAGACTATTCTGAAAGCGCGCTCCTCTCCATCCCGGAACAGATTGCCCGGGGGAAGGCGCAGACCCAAAAAAAGTTCACGGGGAGCCGGTATATCGCCTACTTTCAGGCGTTTACCAACACATACGCCCCCGTGGACAGACTCCGGCAGCTTTACGAGGCCGCCATGGAGCCTCCGGAGATCGTCGCTCTCGCCATCGGCACCCGTCCGGACTGTCTCCCGGAAAATGTACTGGATCTCCTCACGGAGCTGAACCGGCGCAAGCCGGTCTTTCTTGAGCTCGGTCTGCAGACCTGCCACGATTCCACGGCCGCCTTCTTAAACCGGGGCTATGCCACGGAAGTGTTCACCCGGGCCGTCCTTGCCTGCGCGGACAGGGGCATACGGACCACCGCCCATCTGATCCTGGGACTTCCCGGCGAGACGCCTGCTATGCTGGCGGAGACACTGGCTTATATCAACGCTCTTCCCGTGGGAGGCGTCAAGCTGTCCATGCTCCACATACTGAAACATACCCTTCTGGCAGAGATTTACGCCGCGCATCCCTTTCCGGTATTTACCCTGGAAGGATATGTGGACTGTGTCATATCCTGTATCGAGCAGCTGCGTCCCGACATCGTCATCGAGCGCATCACCGGGGACGGGCCGAAGGATCTGCTGATCGAGCCAAAGTGGAGCACGCACAAGCGGCAGGTGCTCAACACCATCCACCGGGAAATGAAACGGCGTGACTCGTATCAGGGACGCCGGTCTGCCGCGGGGAGTCCACAGGCCGTGGAGATTCCCGCGTCATCGGCGCTGCAAAGCTGAACGCGCAGGCACGGCAGGAAGCCCGCGGGCCGTGGTTGTTCCCGCATCATCGGCGCTGCAAAGCTGAACGCGCAGGCACGGCAGGAAGTCTGCGGGCCGCAGGAATCCCCACTGTCGACAAGTCTGATCAAAAATGTATCATCTAACCCTCGCGCCCGCTCCTGCGGGACCCATTATATATGAAAGCTTACGGAGAGAAAAATGTCTGAAGAATCGTTAACCTTATATAAACTTATGATACTGTACATGCTGGATAATCTGGATTTTCCGCTGACCACCTCGCAGCTCAGTGAGTTTTTCGTGACCCACGGATACACTTCCTACTTCCATATGCAGCAGGCAGTCAACGAGCTGGCGGAGTCCTCCTTCATCCGGGGAGAACTGATCCGCAACACCACCCACTATTACCTGACTGCGGAGGGGCAGGAAGCTCTCCAGATGTTTGATTCCAAAATATCCGACGCCATCAAAAAGGATATCCACGGGTATTTTAAAGAACATAAATACCAGCTCCGCAAGGAGGTCAATATCACCGCCGATTATTATCCTCTGAAAAAAGGCGAATACATGGTCCACGCGCAGATCAAGGAACGGGGAACCATCCTCATGGAGCTCCGCATCAACGTGGTATCAAAGGAACAGGCTATCGCCATCTGTGACAAATGGTCAGAAAAGAGCGATACCGTATACTGCCAGGTCATGGAAACTCTTCTTTTAAACGACTGAACATAATTACAGGGAGAAGGGGCCGCCCACTCACCAAAGCGGCCCCTTCTCCCTGATTTGTCTTCTGCGTTATTCTTCTATATCTGTCACATTATTCTTCCGGAATCTCCATCTCCTCGCCGAGAGCGTATGTCTCAATGAGTTCCCAGATCTCATCCCGGCCCTGTTTCGTCACTGCGGAAAACGGTATGATCGGCACTCCCTCAATCACTTTTAAGGTGTCTTCCAGCTGCTTTAACTGCTTTTTCAGCTGACTTCTCTTGATCTTATCGGCTTTGGTCGCCACGATCACCGGCGAAAATCCGTTGCTTAAGATCCACCGGTACATCTGAATGTCATTGGCGCCCGGTTTATGCCGCAGATCGATGAGAAGAAAGACCATGCGCAGCTGGCGGGAGGTGTGGAGGTAATTCTCGATCATCGGCCCCCACTTTGCCGCCACCTCTTTGGATACCTTCGCATAGCCGTAGCCCGGAAGGTCCACGATATACATTTCCTTATTGACGTTATAAAAATTGATGGTCTGCGTCTTTCCCGGCTGACCGGAGGTCCTGGCCAGCGCTTTCCGGTTGACCAGCGCGTTGATGAGAGAAGACTTGCCCACATTGGATTTACCGGCAAACGCCACCTCCGGCAGCTGATTGTCCGGAAGCTTACTGGTGATACCGCAGACCGTTTCCAGTTCTACATTTTTTATTATCATGCGTATTCCTCCTGTGTCCCCACGATGATAAAGGATCGGGAGACCGGCTCTTTGCGGCAAATCTCCCTGCATTTTTTTGCTATTTCACAAAGGCTTTCTCAAGCACTTCCGACATATCCTCCACGAAGGTGATGGTAAGTCCTTCCGTAATCTCTTTATCCAGTTCCCGGATATTTCTCCTGTTCTTATCCGGCACCAGAACTTCCTTCATGCCGGCAGCCTTCGCCGCCAGCAGCTTCTCTTTCAGTCCGCCGATCGGCAGCACCCTGCCCCTGAGCGTGATCTCGCCGGTCATGGCCAGATCGCCCCGGACCTTCCGCCCGATGATGGCCGATAACATGGCCGTCGTCATCGTGATACCGGCGGACGGACCGTCTTTTGGCACGGCTCCCTCCGGGATATGGATATGAATATCATGTTTCTCAAAAAACTCTTCGTCAATATCATACTGTCTGGCAATGGAGCGGATGTAACTCAGCCCGATCTGGGCGGACTCTTTCATCACGTCGCCCATCCGTCCGGTGAGAGCCAGCTTGCCCTTGCCCGGCATCACATTTACTTCAATGGAAAGGGTGTCGCCGCCGACGCTGGTCCACGCAAGACCGCGGACAATGCCCACCTGCGGCTTCGTGGCCTTCTCCTCCTCGGAATACGGCGCCATGCCGAGCAGGTCGGCAAGGTCCTCCACACGGACGTTGAGACAGTCCTGCCCTTCCAGAATAGCCCGGGCCGCCTTGCGCATGATACGCCCGATCTTCCTCTCCAGATCCCGGACACCGGCCTCTCTCGTATAAGAACGGATGATCTCATAGATTACTTCATCCGGCATGCTGATCTGTTTTTTCTGAATGCCGTTGGTCTTGCGCTGCTTGCGGATCAGATACTGTTTTGCGATATGGAACTTCTCATTTTCCGTGTAGCTGGAAAGCTCGATGATCTCCATACGGTCAAGCAGAGGCTTGGAGATGCGCTCCGGCTCGTTGGCCGTACAGATAAAGAGCACTTCGCTCAAATCCAGCGGCACTTCCAGGTAATGATCCCGGAAGTTCACATTCTGCTCGCCGTCCAGCACTTCCAACAGGGCGGAGGCAGTGTCTCCCTTATAATCGCTGCTGACCTTGTCGATCTCGTCCAGAAGCATCAGCGGATTGCGGACGCCGGCATGACGGATGCCTTCGGCGATCCGACCCGGCATAGCCCCCACATACGTCTTCCTGTGTCCGCGGATCTCCGCCTCGTCATGTACACCGCCCAGAGAGATCCGGACGTATTTTTTGTTCAGCGCCCTGGCAATGGAGCGGGCGATGGACGTCTTGCCGGTTCCCGGCGGGCCCACCAGACAGAGAATCGGCGTCTCCCCCTTCTTCGTCAGGGCCCGGACGGCCAGATAATCCAGGATACGTTCCTTCACCTTTTCCAGACCGTAATGATCCTCTTCCAGGATGGCAGAAGCCTTCTTCAAGTCTTTATTATCTTTGGAACCTTTCTTCCACGGCATCTCCAGCATATTTTCAATATAATTGCGCATGACAATGCTCTCGGAGGCCATGGGCGGGACAGTCTTAAAACGGTTGATCTCTTTGCGGATCTTATCTTTTACTTCTTTTGAGGCATTGAGCTTCTCACATTTTTCCAGATATTCATCCGCCTCGGAAGAGATGTCTTCCTCTCCCAGCTCTTTGCGGATCACCTTCTGCTGTTCCCGCAGGAGATAGTCTTTCTGGTTCTTATCCACACTTTTCTTTACCTTGGCGGTGATCTCGTTGCGAATATCGCTGATCTCCGACTCTTCCATGAGGATATTCATCAGCATCTCCGACTGACGGATCACATCGGTCTCCTCCAGAAACTGCTGTTTCTTTGGCAGTTCAAACGGAAGCTCGGATGCCAGCTCATACATGAGCGGCAGCAGCTGTCCCTTGTCGACGGCCGCCTGAATCTGTCCGGTCAGAAATCCCGGATTCTTATCCACAAACTCTCCCATCAGATCGCAGAGCAGACGGAAACGGGCCTTTTCCTCGCTCTCCTGCTCCGGAAAATGTACGGAATCAAGCTGTTCCACGATCACCCACGGACAAGGCTCCACATCCTGATAATCCAGAACCCGGCCACGGCCCAGTCCTTCCACGAACACCCGCAGGATTCCCTGGCCTGCCTTGACCATCTGCTGGATCCGGGCGATGGTACCGACCTCATACAGATCTTCCTTTGTCGGATTCTCCTCCGCCGGGTCTTTCTGATTCAGTAAAAATATAAGCTGATTATGATTCACAGCCTCTTCCAGAGCTTTCAGAGACTTTGTTCTGGAAACTTCAAAAAAGGCTGAGGTCTCCGGATAAATCATCTTCCCCCGAAGCGCCAGCACCGGGAATGA
>DXEQ01000259.1 GCA_019114885.1 Candidatus Anaerobutyricum stercoripullorum | reverse complement strand
ACTAATGTCAGTAGATGAAAGAAATCAATTTCAACTA
The DNA here is from genome assembly GCA_019114885.1 of Candidatus Anaerobutyricum stercoripullorum. Taxonomy (GTDB): domain Bacteria; phylum Bacillota; class Clostridia; order Lachnospirales; family Lachnospiraceae; genus Anaerobutyricum; species Anaerobutyricum stercoripullorum. The sequence continues at coordinate 3,666 of DXEQ01000259.1, read as the reverse complement.
CTTCTCAACGTTTCAATTACCTGACCACCGGTACTCCTCCTTTTCCCGGTTGGTTGACGAAAAAAGGCATCGCTTATTCAGCCATCTAAGCGATGCCTTTTCTCGTTGTCATAGGACAATTCTAACAAGCATAGACTGTATCAAATTCATCGGAGTTCCTTTTATATGAAACAATATATGGAAAACAGGATTCTGTCTATCGCTCACTATACCGTGGATCATAATTCCACAGTCCGTTCCACTGCAAGAAAGTTCGGCATATCCAAATCTACCGTACATAAAGATCTGACCGAACGTCTCCCGCAGATCGATCACCATCTGGCGGAAGAAGTTCGGGATATTCTGGATGTTAATAAGTCTGAACGCCATATCCGGGGAGGAATGGCCACCAGACGCAAATATTTGCAGCTGCAGCGCTGAATGGATGCGAAGCTGCGCGCGCAGAAGCTATGCCTGCGCCCGAATGGTGGTAATCAGGCCGTCACATACGCCTTTTACAGTGTACGCGCCGCTGCCGGCAGGCAGGAAGATGCTGTCGCCCTTCTTAAAGGATACCGCCTCGTCTCCGTTGATGAGGATTCCCTCGCCGTCCAGCACGAGAAGGCTCAGGAAGGATTCCTCCGTCACAACACCGCCCATGGATTCCATGGTGCCGCCGTTTAAGTTCAGCTTATCTACGGTAAAGTAATCGCAGTCGGCAATATGCGGGTAATGGCTGGCATCTTTTGTCACCGGCGCGCGTTTTGTCACGTCCAGCGCCTTATCCACATGAAGTTCCCGCTTCTTTCCGTCTTTGCCGACACGTCCGTAGTCATAGACACGATAAGTCACATTGGAATTCTGCTGGATCTCTGCCACAAGGATTCCCCTGCCGATGGCATGGATGGTCCCCGCCTCGATAAAGAGCACATCCCCTTTGTGCACCGGCACCTTGTGGAGAACTTCCAGCAGGGTATCTTCTTCAATACGTCTCGCAAACTCTTCCCGGCTGATCTCCTCCTCAAATCCATGGTAGAGGAAAGCGCCCTCTTCCGCATCCATCACGTACCACATCTCTGTCTTGCCGTATTGCCCTTCGTGTTCCAATGCGTACCTGTTGTCCGGATGCACCTGAATGGACAGATTATCCTGCGCGTCGATAAATTTGACCAGAATCGGGAAGTCTTCAAACCGGCTGCAGTTGGTTCCAAGAACCTGTCGTCCGTTCTCCTCAATGTACTGCTGCAGCGTCTTGCCCGCGTCCTGGCCGTTCGTAATATAGGACGGACCGTCCGGATGGCAGGATAATTCCCATGTCTCCGCAAGAATATCGCCGTGGATCTCCTTGCCGTATTCATCTGCCAGCCTTCTTCCGCCCCAGATATAATCTTTTCCGCTCGGTTTTAATTTTAAGATTGCCATTTTTCTTCTCCTGTTGTCGCCCGCGCCAATCCTTCACATTTTGCACGGGCCGGTTACGTATTATATATGTTCAGGCGGCATGCCGCCCTTGTTTTCTTTTTATTTTGATTTATTTTTCCGGAAAATGGACCGAAGCGAACGCTTCAGCACATCAAAAAAGCTCAGCGAACGCACCATCCGCTCCGACGGCACGTATTTGCGAATCGCCCGGAGTACTTCTTTTGGTTTTTTCGCCGAAAAAGAAAATGTTCCGCTCCGTTTTGTCTGAATGGCAAAACGCGGGATATACTTTCCTTTGAACATCACAGAGGCGATGACATAGTCCACCTCTTCCCAGGGAATCTGAATATAATCCTCTACTTTCTGCCCGTTATAATATTCAAATCCTCTGTCCCCGATCATGATGTTTCCATAATTATTCATGCCATGAAAGGATGTGGCCTTCATGACCAGATCCACTTTTGTGTTCAGTGACTGTGCCATCTGTCTGTCTCCTCTCCAACCGGTTCCGCCCTTTTTGTCGGAAGCCGGACTTTAAAACATTTCCTCCATATGCTCGTATATCCCGGATATATCACATACCCGGGATATCTGTCTATTGTGTGATTACAGAAGACCTACCACATGTCCGAGGATACCAACGATGAACAGAGCGATGATGATGATGATCGGAGAAACGCCTTTCTTCAATAACCACATGCAAAGCAGTGTCAACAGCAGCGGTGCAAATCCCGGAATCAGGGAATTTAAGTTGTCCTGTAATGTTGTAACCTTCTCCGGTGACAGAGAAAGACCTGAAGCAAACTGCTCGATGGCAGTGCGGATGCCTTCCGCGCCTGCCGGGAGAGTCTCCCAGTCAATGTAAGCGCCGTCACTGAGCTGTACGGTGGATACAACCGGAGTAAAGTTGATGGTTACCCATCTCTCTACCAGAGAACCAAGTACGAACATACCGAGGATGGATGCGGTCTTGGTTACTTTCTGCAGAAGACCGCCGGATAAGTCTTCGGAGATCTTGCTTCCTGCCTTGTAGCCGAATTCCTGTGTGTACCACATAAATGCCCAACGGATCACGTTCCACAGTACGAAGAACAGGATCGGGCCGAGGATGCTTCCGCCCATGGCGAGGGATGCTCCGAGAGCTCCCAGCATAGGACGAACGGTGAACCAGAATACCGGATCGCCGACGCCGGCCAGAGGTCCCATCATACCAACTTTTACACCCTGAATCGCAGCGTCATCAATCTGCGCGCCGTTGGCTCTCTCTTCCTCCAGAGCCAAGGTAACACCCAGGATCGGGGATGCCACATATGGATGTGTGTTGAAGAACTCCAGATGACGTTTTAACGCATTTTTCTGATCTTCTTTATTGGTGTAGAGCTTTTTGATCGCAGGGATCATAGCGAAACACCATCCGCCGTTCTGCATACGCTCATAGTTCCAGGAACCCTGCAGGAAAGTGGAGCGAAGAGCTACGGAGAAACGGTCTTTTTTCGATAAAGCAATTTTTTCTGCCATTTCTATACCTCCCTTACCATCAATAATCATTCAGGATATCATCAAGCGGATCTCCGACGTTTCCGCCACCGCCGCCGTTTCCTGAACCGCCGCTTTCGGATAACTTAATGTAGATGAGTGCCATACAAAGCGCGATCGCACCAAGGGCAATCAGAGTCAGGTCGGAAATTGCTGCCAGACAGAAACCGATGATGAAGAAAGGCCATACTTCCTTCGTAGCCATCATGTTGATAACCATTGCGTAACCTACGGCAACAACCATACCACCACCGATAGACATACCGTCTGTCAGCCATGCAGGCATGGACTCCAGGAATCCCTGTACAGTCTCTGTCGGGATTGCCAGCAGAGCTGCTGCCGGGATCGCGATACGAAGACCCTGCATGATGACAGCGATGATGTGCCATAACTCAACGCCTGCGAAGCTTCCCTTTTCAGCGGCTGCATCCATACGGTGTGCACATACCACGGAAAGAGTACGAACGATCATTGTTAAGAACAGACCTGCCACTGCCAGCGGGATTGCCACTGCGATGGCAGTACCAACGCCGTCTACACCCTGTCCGCCAAGAGCCAGGATGATCGCAGATGCCACGGAAGCAAGCGCAGCATCCGGTGCAACGGCAGCACCAATGTTTGCCCATCCAAGAGCGATCATCTGGAGCGTTCCGCCCAGAATGATACCGGCTTCCAGATTACCGGTAACAAGACCAATTAATGTACAAGCTACCAGCGGCTGATGGAACT
>DXEQ01000258.1 GCA_019114885.1 Candidatus Anaerobutyricum stercoripullorum | reverse complement strand
AGATTGACATTTGCTATAATTCCCATAGAATCTTTGATTTTATTAGGGATATCTTCCATTAGTTTCCGGGCATTGTGCAGACCTGTGATTTTTCCTGTATCGTCACAGCCAATATATATTTTTCCACCCTGAGCATTGGCAAAGCCACATATCCATTGCAAATATTCATCTTTCCAGAATGCTTTCCATTCCACATTTTGTTTTTCAGACATTAGAATTCCCCCTAGTTGATTTGAAATGTTATGTTTTGTTACATTAAAATGTAATGAGTATAGTATAGCACAAAATAAAGGGAAAAGAAGGAAAAAATATCTGAAATTATAAAAAATGATAATAACTGAGAATGTCGAAAAGTAAAGAAGATAATATAACCCCACACCCCGCAGCCATCTGATATGCTGCGGGGTGCGTCGTTTTGCTGCATGTGAAATTAGATAAGCCTGATGTATCCCTACTCCACCGGCTGACACACGATCGGCTCCTGTGAGATTTTCAGAAGCTTTTGTGCCGGGGCGGAACTGCCGTCGGCAGCGGCCGGGGCATTGCCGGCGTCTGCTGTGCTGTCGGTCAGCTGGTCTCCCGTCGTCAGGTAATACTGTTCGTCACGGCAGGTCAGCACGGCGAGGATGGTGTCATCGCTGAAAAGACGGAGACAGTCTGATTCGTAAGGGATGCAGACTCCCTCGTGAAGAATGCGGTCGTCGATGGTGTACCACTGGAATTGGCTGTCGGTGCTGCAGGGATCGGACGATGGCATGACGGCGATATATTCAGCCTCGTCGAAAGGCCCCAGCTGGTAGGTGCCGTGCCAGAGGGCAGCAATCTCTTCCTGTGCCTGCGGGGTAAGGCATTCGCCCTGTGGGTCTGTCTGCCGGGTAAGGCGTTCGCCCTGTGGGTCTGTCTGCCGGGAGGTGCATTCGATCTGTGCGTCTGCCTGCGGAGGCATCTGTCCATTATGTGAATCCGGCTGCTGTGGAGAATGTCGGTGTTGTTTTGTGTGGACGGCCAGGCAGAGCAGGCTGCAGCCTATGATGGTCCCGGCGGCCATCCAGATATTCTTTCGTTTCTTAGTCATAGATTTTCTCCTCATAAGTCCTATTAATTTATAATACTACAAAATGGTAATAATTACAAGAACTCTTTTGGCGGCATTGGCGTTTATACCAAATTTATACCCGAAGCCCCGCCCCTTTTTCATTGACTTTGCAGAAATGTATTACTATAATATCAGTAGAGATGACTGCCAGGTATTTCGGGAGAATGTCTGCGAGTTGTGGAAGCGGCGCGGATTTCTGTCGGGAAGATGGCAGGGCGGTTGACAGATGCGGAATCGCAATAAGGAAATGGGGGTCAATGATGGGAAAGATAACGTTACAGGGAGTAAAGAACGCCAGAGATCTGGGCGGGATCCGGACAGCGGACGGACGGCAGATCCGTAATAAGCGTTTGTTGAAGTGCGGACAGCTGTATGAAGCTACGGAGCAGGATCTCGCGGCTCTGCGGGATGAATATGATGTGAAGCTGATCGTGGATCTGCGGACGGAAGGGGAGCGTCAGTGTTTTCCGGACCCGGAGATCCGGGGCGTGTCCAATATCTGGAATCCGATTTTTAAGGAGGATATCCAGGGCGCCAGTGTGTTTACGCCGGGAGAGAAGGAGATTCTGGAGAAGCATCTGAAGTCATTGTTCATCTTAAGCCATCGCAATGACAGTATGGAAGACGCGGCGGCGGAGGACGTCCGGCAGATGATCACACAGGAAGAGTTCGACCCGGAGACGTACATGGCAAGGATGTACCATAAGTTCATCAATAATCAGGTGATCCAGAAGCAGATCAAGCAGTTTTTCTCGCTGCTGGTGAACCGGAGAGGCGGCGCTGTGCTGTGGCACTGCGGAGCCGGCAAGGACCGGAGCGGAATATGCAGCGCGCTCCTGCTGTACGCGCTGGGTGTTCCGAAGGATAAGATCATTGAGAATTACGCTTTGTCAGCGGAATCATCGGAGGATACGGTGGAGTATATTCTTGAAAAATTATTCCCTGCGGACGTTCCGGGCAATGACGAGTATCAGGCTCTCGCGCGCAGAATCTTCGGAGCGAAGACCTGTTACATAGAAGAGTTTTTTAAGGCCATTGAGAAGGATTTCATCAGTGTGGATAATTATCTGCAGAAGGCAGTGGAACTGCATGTGGATAATCTTGTAAGATTGAAGACGCTGTATCTTAAGTGATACGGATGTCTGACGAAAGATAAGCCAGGACGCCGGGGACGCTGCGTTCATGGCTTTTCTTTTTGCAAAAATGGTTTTATGAGTGGAAATGTGCCGCGGCAAAGGCCGTCTTATTGCACGGTTTTGTCTGTGTGGCGGATTCTTCTGGGGGTGAGAGAAAATGAGATATGAGATTGGACAGGTGCTGAAACAGGAACAGGTCATGAGTCTGGTATTCGGAAGATGTCCGATGCCGAAACGGATGCTGGGGAGGCATCTGGTTGCCGGCGGACAGATCATTGCGGCTTATCATCCGCGGGCAGTCCGCATGAGGCTTCTGGCTGATGACGGAAGCAGCTATCAGATGGATATGGTGGAGAGGCAGCCGGTGTTTGCGCTTTTTCTGCCTCATCAGAGAAGATTTCTCTATCGCCTGGAGATCACGCTGCGGGGAGGCGAGACGATCTTTCATTACGATCCATACAGTTTTCCCTGCCAGATCACGGAAGAGGAGGAACAGGAATTCCTGAGAGGACGCTGGCTGAACGCCTATCAGAAGATGGGATGCCATCCGATGGAGATTGACGGTGTGCGGGGCATGTATTTCGCGGTCTGGGCGCCTCATGTCCAATGTGCCAGCGTGGTGGGAGACTTTAATCAATGGGACGGCAGGCTCTGCCCCATGAACCGTATGGCACACTCGGATATTTATGAGATCTTTCTTCCGGAAGTGGAAGAGGGGACGGGCTATCAGTATGAAGTCCGGAACCAGCAGGGCGAGACCTGGCGGGTGGCGGATCCGTACGGGGTGGCCAGAGGAGAAAACTATACATCGAAAATGTTGAATGTAAAGCGATTCGACTGGAAAGACAGGTTCTGGATGGAGGAGCGGCGAAGAAAAAATGTCGAAAATCAGCCGGTGATCATCCGCAGCCTGTCAGGAGAAGACCCGTCGGAGATCGACCGAATCGATGCGTCCGTGACAACACATGTGCTTTTGAGCAAGCGGAGGGATCCGGATATGATGCGCCGCACCGCCTATTCGGACGGGGGTGATTTCTTCGTGCCGCCGTTTTGCTGTGAGGAGCCGGACGCCTTTCGCGGCCTGGTCCAGACGGCGCACCAGAAGGGAATCGGCGTTCTGCTGGAGGTGTCCATGGAGGCCATACCCTGCGAGAAGCCGCAGGTGGTGGATTTTCTCCTGTCCAACCTGCTGTTCTGGATCAGAGAATACCATATCGACGGCTTCGCCTTCGACGGTCTGACCGGCGACAGCCGTTCGTGGAATGACATATTCAATAATATCGAAGTGTCGGATGGACCGGCAAATGGAGGGACGTCCGCGGATGATGAGAGCCGGCGTTCCATTCTGCGGCAGGCCATGGCGATGGTGCGCCGGGAGGCGCCGGGAGTGCTGATCATCTCGGACGGACAGAATCTGCGCAGACCTGGCGACAGCCGTCCTGACACGAAGGAGGAGACATTTGATTTTTTCTGGAACTACCATATAAAGTGGAATCTGGACCATTATCTGTCCTGTCGGGGCGACAGGAGGGCAGAACATTTTGAGCTGACACTGCCGCTTCAGAAACCGGGTGTGGACCGGTCTTTCGTGCTTCTGGATTATAAAAATGTAAATGTACTGAACCAAACTTCGATTGACAAGTCGGAAGAGGTTTATTATGATATGTTATCAGAGGCAAAATTATCTTACGCATTTTTGACAGGCATACCGGGGAAGAAGATTCTCTCAAACAAAATCAGGGATGCGAAGCTCAGGGATTACCTGTACCGTCTGATGGAAATGTACCGCAGATATCCCGCATGGCATGCGTGCGGCGGGGAAGAGCAGACCTTTGAGTGGGTCAACGGAATGGACGCGGTTTCTTCTGTGATCAGTTTTATCCGCAGATTTTCCGGAGAGAAGGAGTTTTTCCTGTTCCTGTACAATTTCAGCGGGGAGCCGCGGGAAGAGTATCAGGTGGGAGTTCCTTCTTTTGGAGAGTACAGGCTGCTTCTGAACAGTGATGCGGCAGAATATGGAGGAAGGGGATGGTTTGAAGATCAGCATCCGGCTGTCACAAAACAGTCCTGTGATTTCCGTCCGTATTCCATGACGGTTTCCCTGCCGCCGAAATCCGCGTTGATATTTGGATTTGGTCCTGCGTTTTCAGGGGACAGATAAGAAAGGTGTGAGGAACGATGAAAGATGATTGTTTATTTTGCAACATAGCCAAGGGGAAGATCCCGTCGGCGACGATTTATGAGGACAGCCATTTCAGAGTGATTCTTGATGTGAATCCGGCGACGAAGGGGCACTGCCTGATCATTCCGAAGGAGCACTTCGACAATATTTATGATCTGGATGCGGAGACAGCCGGCAAGTTGTTTTCTCTGGCAACCTGCATCGCCCGCGCCGTGCGTGACGCGCTGGGATGTGACGGACTGAATATCGTGCAGAATAACGGAGAGATCGCGGGGCAGACGGTCATGCATTTCCATCTGCATCTCATTCCGCGATATGAGAACGATGGCGTACATCTGGCATGGACGCCGCATGAATCGGAAGAAGCGCAGCTGGAAGAGATCCGCGCGGCCATCAGAAAAGAGATATAAGATACATAAAGATAGAAGAAAGGAAAAGGGCATGGGAAAGATTGATTTTAAACCGGGAAATATGCTGTATCCGCTTCCGGCGGTGCTGGTGACAGTGAGGGACACAGACGGAAGGGACAACATGCTCACCATTGCCTGGGTGGGTACGGTGTGCACCAATCCGCCCATGCTCTATATTTCTGTCCGCCCGGAGCGGTATTCTTATCATATGCTGGAGGAGAGCGGCCAGTTTGTGGTGAATCTGACCACGGCAGCCATGGCGAAGGCAGTGGATTACTGCGGCGTCCGGTCGGGAAAAGAGGTGGATAAGTTCCGGGAGACGGGACTGATCAAAGGAGAAGCAGTGAAGGTGAACGCACCGGTCATAGAGGACAGCCCGGTCAACATAGAATGTAAGGTTCGGGAGGTCCTTAAGCTGGGTTCTCATCACATGTTTCTTGCCGATGTGGTCCATGTGACGGTGGACGACCGCTACATGGATGAGAAGGGGACCTTTCACCTGGAACGGTCCAATCCACTGGTATATTCCCACGGTATTTACTGTGATGTGGGGAATTTCCTCGGTACTTTTGGGTATTCTGTCAGAAAGAAAAAGAAGAGAAAAAGATAAATGCATCGTTTTTACAAAATCTAAATTATGAATTTACAAAAGGAAGCATTCTTGTTATAATGAAGTGATTGTACGAATGGAAGTGCAAAGTATCAGGATATGAACGCGGCATCCCGGATGCCGAGAGATGAGTTTTAATTTGATAGATGGACTGCAGAGGTTTGGGCAGTATGTCATATCCTGTGATTTTAGAGAGAATATATGTTTTGGTTTATATAGATAGAGGTGCGAGAATGGAACAGTATATTATCAAAGGTGGTACTCCGTTAGTTGGTGAAGTGGTGATCGGAGGCGCCAAGAATGCAGCACTGGGAATTTTAGCGGCAGCGATTATGACAGATGGTCAGTGTCTGATCGACAATATGCCGAATGTAAGAGATACCAACGTCCTGCTCCAGGCTATGGAACAGATTGGGGCGACTGTAGTCCGCAAGGGCGACAATGAAGTATTGATCAGCGGAAAGTACATCGATTCCAGCGGAGATCTGCTGGTGGATAATGAATATATTAGAAAGATCCGGGCTTCCTATTATCTGATAGGAGCTCTTTTGGGTAAATACAAGAAGGCCAAGGTTGTCCTGCCGGGCGGCTGCGAGATCGGAAGCCGTCCAATCGATCAGCATATCAAGGGCTTCCGCGCGCTGGGCGCGGAGGTGAAGATCGAGCACGGCATCATCATTGTGGACGCCGAAGAGCTGCGGGGAAGTCACATCTATCTGGATGTGGTCTCCGTGGGAGCGACCATCAATATCATGATGGCGGCATCTCTTGCCCACGGCAACACCATCATCGAGAACGCGGCAAAGGAGCCGCACATCGTAGATGTGGCCAACTTCTTAAACAGCATGGGCGCCAACATCAAGGGAGCCGGAACGGATGTGATCCGTATCAAGGGCGTGGAGAAGTTCCACGATACGGAGTATTCCATTATTCCGGACCAGATCGAGGCCGGTACATTTATGATGGCGGCGGCAGCCACACGGGGAGATGTGCTGATCAAGAACGTGATCCCGAAGCATCTTGAGGCAATCTCCGCCAAGCTGAGTGAGATCGGAGCCCAGGTGGAAGAGTCGGACGATGCGGTCCGGGTTGTTGCTTCCAGACGTCTCAAACACACGCAGATCAAGACGCTGCCGTATCCGGGATTTCCGACGGATATGCAGCCGCAGATCGCGGTGACTCTGGGATTGTCCAAGGGCACCAGCATTATCACAGAGAGTATTTTTGAGAATCGATTCCGTTATGTGGAGGAGATGCGCCGTATGGGCGCCAACATCAAAGTGGTGGAGGGCAATACGGCCATTATATCCGGTGTGGAGAAGTACACCGGAGCCACTGTGGAGACGCCGGACCTTCGTGCGGGAGCGGCCCTCGTGATCGCGGGGCTGGCGGCGGAAGGCTATACGACGGTGACGCAGATTGGCTATATCCAGAGAGGCTATGAGCGCTTTGACGAGAAGCTGCGGGCCCTCGGAGGAATGATTCAAAAGGTAGATTCTGAGAAAGAGGCAAATAAGTACATTTTCAGAACCGGAACGATGAACTAAGGAGTGAAGTGAAAGATGGAAAGAGTATTGTTTACATCTGAATCTGTGACAGAAGGACATCCGGATAAGATGTGCGACCAGGTTTCAGACGCTATTTTGGATGCACTGATGGAGAAGGACCCGATGAGCCGGGTAGCCTGCGAGACGGCCATGACCACAGGTCTGGTCCTTGTGATGGGCGAGGTGACCACCAGCGCATATGTAGATATTCAGAAGATTGTCCGCGATACGGTAAAAGAGATCGGATACACCAGAGGCAAGTACGGGTTTGACGCGGAGACCTGCGGTGTGATCGTAGCTCTGGACGAGCAGTCCCCGGATATCGCCATGGGCGTGGACAAGGCGCTGGAGGCAAAGGAGAACGGTATGTCCGACGAGGAACTGGATGCCATCGGCGCCGGTGATCAGGGTATGATGTTCGGTTACGCCACCAACGAGACGGAAGAGTACATGCCTTATCCGATTGCCATGGCCCACAAGCTGGCGCTGCAGCTTACCAAAGTGAGAAAGGATGGCACGCTGCCTTATCTCCGTCCGGATGGCAAGACCCAGGTGACGGTGGAGTACGATGAGGAAGGCAGACCATGCCGCCTGGACGCGGTGGTCCTTTCCACACAGCATGACCCGGATGTGACACAGGAACAGATTCATGAGGATATTAAGAAGTATGTATTCGATGCCATCATCCCGCAGGATATGGTGGACGAGGATACCAAATATTTTATCAATCCGACGGGACGTTTTGTCATCGGCGGACCACACGGTGACAGCGGCCTGACCGGCCGGAAGATCATTGTGGATACTTACGGCGGATACGCCCGCCACGGCGGCGGCGCTTTCTCCGGAAAGGACTGCACCAAGGTGGACCGCTCCGCAGCTTATGCCGCAAGATATGTGGCAAAGAATATCGTGGCAGCCGGATTGGCGGACAAATGTGAGATTCAGCTTTCCTACGCCATCGGTGTGGCTCATCCGACTTCCATCATGGTGGACACCTTCGGAACCGGCAAGCTTTCCGAGGAGAAGCTGGTGGAGATCATCCGTGAGAACTTTGACTTAAGACCGGCCGGCATCATCAAGATGCTGGATCTGAGACGTCCGATCTACAAGCAGACGGCTGCTTACGGACATTTCGGACGCAACGATCTGGACCTCCCGTGGGAGAAGCTGGACAAGGTGGATATGCTTAAGGCGTATCTGGCATAATGAGGGAAGAAAGCGGCTGACTCCGCATTTTTGCGCAAGAAGATCATGAAGCTTCCTGCTGTTGGAATTCTGACAGCAGGAAGTATTTTTGTTTTACAGGAAAGGTAAAAAGATGAAAGATTATAAATTGATCGCTCTGGATATGGATGGCACATTGCTCAATTCCAGAAAAGAGATATCGGAAAAGACAAAGGAGATGATTCGCCGGGCGGCGGCTGAGGGAAAACATGTGGTGCTCTCCACCGGGCGCGGCGTGGCGGAGCTTACGGAATATCTGGAACAGCTGCCGGAGGTGCGTTATCTGGACTGCACCAGCGGAGCCGTTATTTATGACTGCCGGGAGCAGAAGGCCATCGCCCGGAACCCGATCCGGACAGAGGACATGCGGAAGATTCTGGACCTGGCCAGGGAGCGGGATCTGATGGTACATTTTCTGTCCACCGAATCGATCGTGGAGCAGAAGAAGTTTGAAGTTATAGAGGAGTATCAGATGGGGCTGTACCGTCCGCTGTTTGCCCATGCTGCCAGAAAATGTAAAGATATTTACCGGCTTTTTGAGGAAGAACAGATACAGGTGGGGAAATGTAATCTCTATCACCGCTCGCCGGAGGACAGGCTGGTGACAGAGGAGCGGCTGAAAAAGATGGGGCTTTCCGTGTCCGTGGTCCATTCGGAGATCGCGTCGCTGGAGATCACGGCGGCAGGAGTCAACAAAGGGACCGGACTTCTCGCCCTCTGCGAACATCTGGGCATCTCTGTGGAGGAGACGATCGCCGTGGGCGATGCGGATAATGACCGGGAGGTGCTGGAGACGGCAGGGCTTGCAGTTGCCATGGGGAACGCGGAAGAATACGTCAAAGCTCTGGCAGATGTGGTAGTGGCGGACTGTGATCACGACGGCTGCGCGGAGGCGATTGAGAAATATCTGCTGGGAAATGTGCATTTGTTCTGAAAGAAAAACAAAAAGTATAGAAAGTTTTTGTTTACGAAACGCTCCGGGGGTGCTATAGTGATAACGGCAGCGTATATGGATGGTATTCGGAAGAAACCATACCGACTGCGGCACAGATAGATATTGAGCTTATATCCATGGGAATGAGACTCGGAGCTTCACTTTACGAAAGTAAGGTGATGATATGCATACAGGAATTATAGGCGCAGGGAAGGTTGGATGTTCCCTGGGCAAATATTTTGTGTTACATGGCCTGAGTTTATCAGGCTTTTTTGATGCCGACAACAATGCGGCACGAACAGCGGCAGACTTTGCCGGAACGGATTCTTTGGAGAAACTGGAAGATCTGGTCAGCAAGAGTGATGCTCTGTTTCTTACGGTTCCTGACGGTCTGATCACCACAGTGTGGGAGCAGATCCGGGAACTTCCCATTGAAGGTAAATATATTTATCATTGCAGCGGCGCCCTGTCTGCGGCGGATGCCTTTCCGGGCATAGCGGACAGCGGAGCTTTCGGATATTCTGTCCATCCGCTCTTTGCGGTCAGCGACCGGTTTGATTCATACAAAGAGCTTTCACACGCGTATTTCACAATTGAAGGAGACGAGAGACATCTTGATGAGGTGCAGGAGCTGTTTGCGTCCTTTGGGAACCCGGTGCGCCTGATCCGCGCGGAGGATAAGGTGAAGTATCACTGTGCGGCGGCCATCTGCAGCAATCAGGTGATCGCTCTCATTCAGGAGAGCCTTGACCTGCTTTCTGACTGCGGGTTTGACGAAGAGAGCGCCCTTGCCGCTCTGCGTCCCCTCATTGCAGGAAATGTACATAAGGTCCTGGACCATGGCTGCGCAGCCAGTCTCACAGGACCGGTGGAGCGGGGTGACACTAAGACGCTGCAGAAACATATGGATTGTTTGGATGAAAAAGACAGGGAGTTGTACGCGCTTCTGTCCGGGAAGCTGCTCGGTGTGGCGAAACGGAAGAATCCGGACAGGGATTACCATGCGGTTGCCCGACTGCTGGCGCATGATCAAGGGAAAATGGGAGGAATCGATTCATGAAAAACACAGTGACCACATTTCAGCAGATGAAAGAAAAAGGCGAGAAGATTTCCATGCTGACAGCATATGATTATTCCACTGCCAGACTGGTGGATGAGGCCGGAGTGAACTCCATTCTGGTGGGGGATTCTCTGGGAAATGTAATGCTTGGCTATGAGGATACCATCGCCGTGACGGTGGAGGATATGATCCATCATGGCAGGGCCGTGGCCAGAGGCGCCAAAAACGCGCTGGTCGTGGTGGATATGCCGTTTCTGTCTTATCAGACTTCCGTGTATGACGCGGTGGTCAACGCGGGACGCATCATGAAGGAGACCCACTGCGGCGCGGTGAAGCTGGAGGGCGGCGCGGTTGTGTGTCCGCAGATTAAGGCGATCGTGGATGCATCCATCCCGGTGTGCGCCCATCTGGGCCTCACCCCGCAGTCCATCAATGCCTTCGGCGGATTCAAGGTGCAGGGCAAGACGGTGGAAGCGGCACAGAAGCTGATCGATGACGCAAAGGCAGTGGAGGAGGCCGGCGCCTTCGCCGTGGTGCTGGAATGTGTTCCGGCGAAGCTGGCGAAACTGGTTTCCGAGGCAGTGTCCATCCCGACCATCGGTATCGGCGCGGGAAACGGCTGCGACGGCCAGGTGCTGGTCTATGCGGACATGCTTGCCATGTTCTCAGACTTCTGTCCGAAGTTCGTGCGGAAGTTTGCCAACGTGGGCGAGATCATGCGGCAGGCGTTTGCGGACTATGACGCTGCGGTGAAGGATGGCTCCTTCCCGGCAGAGGAACATACGTACAAGATTGATGACGAAGTCATCGAGAAGCTGTACTGATACAGAAAATGTATGACCTCGCTCCCCATATTTTGTGGGACAGGATACGGAAAAAGGAGAAGATTTATGATCATTGCATATACAGTAAAAGAAGTAAGAGAACAGGTGAAAGCCTGGCGGAAGGAGGGCCTTACCGTTGGTCTGGTGCCGACCATGGGCTACCTTCACGAAGGCCACGCCAGCTTGATGAGAAAGGCGGTGGAGCAGAACGACCGGGTGGTGACCAGCGTCTTTTTAAACCCGACTCAGTTCGGTCCGACGGAAGACCTGGAGTCCTATCCGAGAGACTTCGATCAGGACTGCCGCCTCTGCGAATCCATCGGCGTCAGCATGGTGTTCCATCCGGAACCGGAAGAAATGTACGCGCCGGACTTCTGTACATGGGTGAACATGGATGTGCTGACCGGCACTCTCTGCGGTAAGAGCCGTCCGACCCATTTCAGGGGCGTGTGCACCGTGGTGAGCAAGCTGTTCAACATTGTCACACCGGACCGCGCCTATTTCGGTCAGAAAGACGCCCAGCAGCTGGCGGTCATCCGCCGGATGGTCCGCGACCTGAATATGGACATCGAGATCGTCGGCTGCCCGATCGTGCGGGAGGCGGACGGCCTTGCCAAAAGCTCCCGTAATACCTATTTGAACAAAGAGGAGCGAAAAGCGGCCCTGATCTTAAGCCAGTCCATCGCCCTTGGGCAGCAGATGGTGCAGGACGGTGAAAAGAGCGCGGCCGCAGTCAAAGCCGCCATGACAGAAAAGATAAACAGCGAGCCGCTGGCCCGCATCGACTACGTGGAGATCGTGGACGGTCTTTCCATGCAGCCGGTCGAAACCATCAAGGAACCGACCCTGGCCGCCATCGCCGTCTACATCGGAAAAACTAGACTCATAGACAATTTTATTATATAATGAGCCATGTGCATGGCGGAAAGGAAAAACAATGCATATTTCAATGTTAAAATCCAAGATCCACCGCGCCACAGTAACCCAGGCGGAGCTGGATTACGTGGGCAGCAT
>DXEQ01000257.1 GCA_019114885.1 Candidatus Anaerobutyricum stercoripullorum | reverse complement strand
AATCTATAACTTCTCTGATATTTTTCGCATCTGACATTTTCAAGCGTTTATTATATTATTCATTTGTCTATCTCTCTGTATATATCAATTTTAAATGTATTATATCATAAAAAAACGTGCGCCAAAACTGTTTTCTATGATAATTCAAACAGTATCTGGCGCACATTTGTCAATCACAATATTATTCGCAACATCATTCGCAATGTTGATTGCAATATCAACCGCAATTATTCATCCCCTCACCGAAAAATCATCTGCGCGAAGTCGCGGATGCACTGCCGCCACACGTTCCAGTCGTGGATGCCGTGGTAGATGCGGCGGGTGTGGGCGATGTGGCGGGCTTCCAGCATCTGATCGTCCTCGTCAAAGTAGTTCTTGTACGGGTCTTCGTCGCCGATGGCGCGGAAGAAGACCGGGAAGGCGCGGGCGAAGCTTTCCGCGTCGTCGAGGATGCGCAGATGCGCGTTGTCGCCCGGACCGCGGTCCACCATGTCAAGCTCGGTGCCCTGCATCATGTCGGTTACAAAACCGCTGAAGACGCCGAGGGCGCAGAAGTATTCCGGATGGGTAAAGCCGATGATGCTGGTCTGCAGGGAGCCCATGGAGAGTCCCGCCATGGCGCGGCGTTCCCGGCTGCCGCCGATGCGGAATTTCTTCTCCACGAAGGGAATCACATCCGTGAGGAGCTGTGACTCCAGAAGCATGAAGTCCACGATGCGGCGGCCGTCATCGGTGATGGTCTGTACCATGCCGTTGCACATGACGACGGCAAATGGTACGGCTTTGCCTTCCGCGATCAGGTTATCCAGGATGAACTGGAGACTGCCGGCGGTGGTCCAGCCGGTCTCGTTTTCTCCGTGGCCGTGCTGGAGGTAGAGTACCGGATAGATCTTGTCGGTCTGCTCTTCGTATTCTGCCGGGGTGTAGACAGTGCAGCTCTCCCACTCTCCGGTCACAGAGGAGAAAAAGTATTCCCGGCGGACACTGCCATGAGGAACATCTTTGATCTGGTAGAAATCCTCGTCCGGTACCGGCAGTTCCACGTAATTATACGGTCTGCTGTATCCGTAACTGATCGGAAGAAGCGGCGTCAGCACTTCCACATCGTCTATTTTCAGCTGTACATAATGATGTCCGGTCCGGAACGGAAGTTCCAGTTCCCAGATGCCGTCCTCTGTCCGGGTACATGGATACTCCTCGTCCATAATGACAAAGGAAACGGTCTGCGCCTTCGGCGCCGTAATCCGCAGGACTGCCCGGCCATCCGGCTGAATCTCACAGGCCGGGACCTGTCCTTCCCACGGAAGGACCCGGTCAAAGGCCAGCGCCTGGTGTGTCATATTATAATTCATCTTTCCCGCCTTTCCAGAAAATGTACCGGTCTGTGCGTCCTGTCCCGGCAGCACACAGTCCTCTATTTCAAAGCTGCCAGAGCTTTTGTCACCAGTTCCCAAGTACGCTGTACGGAAGAGATGCTCAGCACTTCGTTTACCGTGTGGATACCTTCCATCTGCGGTCCGAGGGATACGGCGTCGATGTCACCCATCTTGGAGGCGAAGAGACCGCACTCCAGTCCGGCGTGGATACCCTCAACGACAGGGTCTTTGCCATACAGCTCACGGTAGGTATCCACCAGCACGTCGCGCAGACGGGAGTCTGCCCGGTATTCCCATCCCGGGTACGGTCCGGTGATCTCGGTGGAACCGCCCAGAAGAACTGCCAGCGCGTCCATCTTATCAATGAGGAACTGTTTCTCATGCTCGCTGGCGCTTCGCACTGCGTAGGATAAGTTTACGGCGTCCTCCGTGGTGAACAGGATGCCCAGGTTCAGGGAAGTCTGCACCAGCCCCTCGATCTCCGGATTCATCCGCTGGATACCGGCCGGCATGTGAAGAAGTGCCTGGATCACAGTCTGTGTATCTTTCTTTGTCAGGGCGTCCTGTGCGGCCGCTCCGGCTTCCTCCATATGAATGGCTGCGTTCGGGTCTGTCACCTTGTACTCTTCCGCCACGATGTGGAAGACGTTCTCAATGGTTGCCTTTACATTTGCCATCTTCCCGGCAGGCACAGCCAGAACTGCCTGACAGGAAAGGGCGATGGCGTTGTCCTTCTCCCCGCCGTTGATGGAGATGATCTGCACGTCATCCATGACGCCGTACAGCAGTCTTCCCATGACCACGTTGGCGTTGGCCCGGCCTTTGTCAATCTCCACGCCGGAATGGCCGCCGGAGAATCCGTCGATGGCGACAGTCAACGTATCCATCGTTACATTTTCTCTCTCATAAGGGAAACGACAGGTCACCGTCGCGCCGCCGGCGCAGCTTACGGTGAAGATGCCCTCATCCTCGGAATCCATGTTTAAGAACAGGCGTCCTTTAATGTCGGAGACGTCCATATAGGCGGCTCCCAGCATACCAATCTCCTCATCCGTGGTGATAATGACCTCCAGCGGTGGATGCGGCATGTCCGGGTCGTCAAGGATGGCAAGGCTGTACGCCACAGCGATACCATCGTCGCCGCCCAGAGAAGTTCCTTTGGCGGAAATCAGGTCGCCGTTGATCTCCAGATTCAGACCGTCCTTCTCCAGATCTTTCGGGCAGTCCGCCGTCTTTACAGCCACCATGTCCATGTGTCCCTGCAGGATCACCGGCTCGGCGTTCTCGTATCCCGCGGAGCCGTCCTTCCAGATCACCACGTTGAACTTCTCGTCCTGACGGTACTTTAACCCTCTTTCTTTCGCGAAATTCACCAGATAATTGCTGATCTGCTCCACATTTTTTGAACCGTGAGGGATAGAACAGATCTCCTCAAAAAACTGAAATACCTTTGCAGGTTCCAATGCTGATAATACTCCCATAATGACCTCCTGTATTATTGCAAATGTTATATATTTATGCGCATACCGCAAAACAGACCGTCTGTCCTTTCCGCTTTGCGGACGACACGCATGTTATCTCAATCATTTTTTATGGCTGCCGCCATGCTCTTCTTTTGTGAAAATGTACTCCGCGCCGCGCTTCTCCAACTGTCCGGTCTTGACCATGTAGGCCAGAAGCTGACCGGCAAAATCTCTGGCGTCCTTTACCACCGCCTTGTTGGCGGAAAACGGCTGTCTTGCCTCCAGTTCCTCGCAGAGCTTCGCCGCCTGGCCCAGCGTGATGGCTCCGTGCATCTTCACATATTTTTTCACCCGGGCCTGGCCCTTTGAAAAAAGAATCTTCATCAGGTCTCCCGACTGATTCTTCTGGCGGACGATGCCCCATCCGTAAATGATCATGGTGGCGATGGCAAAGAAAAGAATCCCTAAAATAATCGTGCTGATCTTCATTTTTCTCCCTGTCTCTCTGTCAGATGCTGTCATCATTTTTCCCTGAAAACTACATAGCCATTCTGTTCCAGAATCTTAAAATAAGAAGCCAGCCTCTCATAAAGCCGATCGGCCGCTCCCCTGTGCGTATTTTTAAGAATCTGTCCGATCTCGTAAATGTTCTTCGTGCCGTCAATCTGCTGCCATACACAGCTTCCATACTCATCCAGCCTGATAAAGCTGTACCGCGGCCGCTTGAAAAACTTCTGCGCGATGGTGTTGTAAAATCCGGTGTTCTCCACCGTCACCTCCACGAGTCCGTCATCCGTAAGCTCCCACTTTTTGTCGTTGATGACCGGCACCCTGTCCAGATAATTCTCCTGCTTTTTCTTTTTCTTCATAGCTCTCCTTTAAAGAAAAGGACACTGCCGCATCACAGCGGCAATGCCCCTTTATCATAGTACGTTCTCTATAGTGTGTCAATTATGACTGCTTCTTTTTGCGGCAGAAGTAGAACAGTGTGGCAAGGAGCAGGATAAATGCAACGATGCCGACCCAGTTGCCTACCGCGTAGAAGTTGTCTCCGTAGATACCGGAAATATCAATGTTCAGATTAAATACGGCAACCACAGCCAGAATGATACCAACGATACCCTCGCCAGCAATCATACCTGCGGAATAAAGAACACCGGACTCCACACAGTGACTCTTCTCTTCTTCGCTGCTGTATTTTCTCTTCTCTTCCATGAACCACTTGATCACACCGCCCACAAAGATCGGAGCGCTTAAGTGGATCGGAAGGTAAAGACCGATGGCAAAAGCCAGGACCGGAATACCCAGAACCTCAACGGCGATGGCAATAAATACACCCATGAAGATGAGGGTCCATGGAAGTGTGCCTCCCATAACACCTTCTACAACCATCTTCATCAGAGAAGCCTGCGGAGCCGGGATCATCTCGGAACCGAAGCCCCATGCCGCATTCAGCAGGTACATAACGCCACCGATGGCAAAGGCGGATACCACAGCGCCGATAATCTCACCGATCTGCTGCTTCTTAGGAGTAGCTCCTACGATGTAACCACATTTCAGGTCCTGAGAAGTATCACCGGCGATAGCCGCGATGATACAGATAACGGTACCGACTGTGATTGCTGCCACCATACCCTCGATACCTGTCATACCCGCTGCCTTAAAGACAAAGGTCGTAACGATCAGCGTGGCGATGGCCATACCGGATACCGGGTTGTTACTGCTTCCCACGATACCAACCATACGGGAGGAAACCGTAGCGAAGAAGAAACCAAAAATAACAACAATGAGCGCTCCCACCGGGCTGATTGGAATAGCCGGGAACAGCCACATCACGATGGCAACAACAACGATGCCGATGAGTACGGTACGCATGGAAAGATCCTGCTGTGTTCTCTCTCCACTGGATACATTTTTACCAAAACCTTTCATAGCTTTGGCGAATGTCCGCACCATGGTCGGGAACGTCTTGATCAGACTGATGATACCGCCGGCTGCCACGGCGCCCGCGCCGATGTACCGGTTGTACTCGCTCCAGATACTGGACGGATCCAGCTGATTAAACGGAATCGCATTGCCTGCCTCATCGACGATGGAAGACAGCGTGTCTCCTCCGAAGAAGGAGATGGCCGGAATCAGCACCAGATAGGACAGAATACCACCGGCAAACATGTAGCTGGAGATCTTCAGTCCACAGATATAACCTACGCCGGCCAGTGCAGGAAGCACATCAAGACCTACGCCGCAGGTATAATTCTTCGCATAAATATCAAAGTTAACCTCACTCGGGAATAACTTCAGGCCGTCTGCAATAAACTTGTAAACAGCTGCAATACCCAGTCCGGCGAAAACCACCTTGGACTTCTCGCCGCCCTGTTCGCCTGCCAGAAGAACTTCCGCACAGGCTGTTCCCTCCGGATACGGTAGGGTTCCGTGCTCTTCCACGATCAGCGCGGTACGAAGCGGGATCATGAAAAGAACACCCAAAATACCGCCGCAGAGTGCTACGACTGCAATAGAAATAAATCCTGGTTCACTTGTCTCGCCTTCTGCTGCCCACATGAAAACGGCAGGAAGGGTAAAAATCGCGCCTGCTGCCAGAGACTCACCGGCGGAACCGATGGTCTGCACCATGTTGTTCTCCAGGATAGAATCCTTCTTTAAGATCACACGGATCACACCCATGGAAATAACTGCAGCAGGGATAGAAGCGGATACGGTCATACCGACACGCAGTCCAAGATAAGCATTTGCCGCGCCAAAAATAACTGCGAGAATAATATCGAGAATCACAGAAGTCACCGTGAACTCCGGTACAATCTTATCCGCAGGAATAAATGGCTTG
>DXEQ01000256.1 GCA_019114885.1 Candidatus Anaerobutyricum stercoripullorum | reverse complement strand
ACGATATCGCCAGAGATTATCTGGACATGGTGGTCCCGTCAAGAAAGGAAGTGTGCGGGAAGGAAGAGCTGGCCGCGGTCTTTTCTGCGGACAATGAGAAGGCGGTCAATCTGGCCGGTCTCCTTTCCTTTGTTCCATGGAAGGCATATCCGGTGTTGAGAAACAGGGTAGCGGAGCAGGGGATGGAAGAATTATATCTGCAGATCGAGCGGCCGACCACGGCGACTCTTTATGACATGGAGCGCTATGGCATCTCGGTGGAAAAGGAGGCCCTTTCCGAGTACGGTCAGCAGCTGACAGGGCGCATCAGCGAGCTGGAGGCTTCGATTCACGCGCAGGCGGGAAAAGATTTCAATATCAATTCGCCAAAACAGCTGGGTGTGATTCTGTTTGAAGACTTGAAGATGCCGTACGCCAAAAAGACGAAGACCGGCTATTCCACTAACGCGGATATTCTGGAGAAACTGGCGCCGGACTACCCGATCGTGTCGGATATTCTGGAGTACAGACAGCTCACGAAGCTGAAGTCCACCTATGCGGACGGGCTGGCGGCCTTTATCGGGGAGGACGGGAAGATTCACGGTGTCTTCCACCAGAAGGTGACGGCCACCGGGCGACTGTCCAGTTCGGACCCGAATCTGCAGAACATCCCGATCCGGATGCCTCTGGGGCGGGCAATCCGCAAAGTATTTGTGCCGGAACCGGGCTATGTGTTTGTGAGCGCCGATTATTCCCAGATTGAACTGCGGGTGCTGGCGCACATGGCGGACGATCAGAATCTCATCGACGCCTACCGGCACAATGCGGATATCCACACGGCCACGGCGTCGCAGGTCTTCGGGGTGCCGGTGGAGGAAGTGACGCCGCTGCTTCGGCGGAGCGCCAAGGCGGTGAACTTCGGTATTGTCTACGGTATCAGCGCCTTCGGACTGAGTCAGGATCTGAATGTCAGCAGGAAGGAAGCCAACGAGTACATTGAACGGTACTTTGCCACTTATCCGGGAATTAAGACTTATCTGGACGGCAATGTGGCTTTCGCGAAAGAACATGGGTATGTGAAGACCCTCTACGGGCGGATCCGGCCGATACCGGAGCTGTCTTCGAGCAACTTCATGCAGAGGAGCTTCGGCGAGCGGGCGGCCATGAATTCTTCGATTCAGGGTACGGCGGCGGATATCATCAAGATCGCCATGATCCGGGTAAGCCGTAGGCTTCGGGAAGAGGGACTTGCCTCCCGTCTCATATTGCAGATTCACGATGAGCTGCTCATTGAGACGAAAGAAGAGGAAAAGGAAGAAGTTTATAAGATACTGAAGGAAGAGATGATGGGCGCCGCCTCACTGCGGGTGCCGCTCATCGTGGATATAGAAGAGGGAAACAACTGGTATGAAGCAAAGTGACAGATATATTCCCGCCGTCGGCATCACCGGCGGCGTGGGCTCCGGCAAGAGTGTGGTCATGGAGATTTTGAAAGAGGAGTTTGGCGCGGAAGTGATTCTGGCAGACCTGGTGGCCCATGATCTGATGGAGCCGGGAGCGGCAAGCTATGAACAGATCGTGGAGGAATTCGGAAGCGGGATCGTGGGGGCGGACGGACAGATCGACCGCCCGGCGCTCTCCCGCATCGTGTTTGGAGATGCGGCGCGTCTTGAGAGACTCAACGCCATCACCCACCCCAATGTAAAAAAGGAAATCCTTTCCCGGATAGAACATTTCCGGAAAGAGGGGAAGGCGTCCCTGATCGCTGTGGAGGCCGCTCTGCTCATCGAGGAGGGGTATGAAGAGCTGCTTGATGCACTCTGGTATGTCTATGTCAGCGAGGAGAACCGGATCCGCCGTCTCATGGACGGCAGGGGATACAGTGAGGAAAAGAGCCGTTCCATCATGTGTCAGCAGCTGCCGGAGGAAGTGTTCCGCCGTCATTGCAGCCGGGTCATTGACAACAATTCGGATGTGGAGAGCCTGCGGGCACAGTTAAAAGCGATATTTCAGGAAGAAAAATGGCAATGATTTTTGTGGTGAATTTTTGTCTGTGGAAGGTTTACGGGGAATAAGTTTTGTTGTATAATTGCCAGAGTATGAAAACAGCGATTATATTATGCATAAAAGGATGAAGAATATATGGAGTTAGCGAGTATTGCCAGCGGAAGCAGCGGCAATTGTATTTACATAGGCAATCAGTCGTCCCATTTTCTGGTGGACGCGGGCATCAGCCGGAAGCGCATTGTGGAAGGTCTGTCGGATATGGCACTGCAGCCGGAGGATATCGACGGGATCTTCATCACCCATGAGCATATGGATCATATCAGTGGTCTGGGCGTTTTTCTGCGGAAGTATCCGGTGCCGGTGTACGCGACCGCGAAGACGATCGACCGCATTTTTGAGACCAGAAGTCTCGGAAAGATGGACCGGGACCTGTTTACCTCTGTGTCCCCGGACCATCCTGTGGAAGTGGGAGGCGTGAAGGTGGAGGCGTCCAGCACATATCATGACGCCGCGGACCCGGTATGCTATACCTTCCAGGATGAGGATTCCAAGGTGGGGATCGCCACGGACTTTGGCACGTATGACGACTATCTGGTGGAGAAGATGCAGGGATGTGAGTCTCTGCTGGTGGAGGCCAACCACGATCTGAATATGCTCATGGTGGGACCTTATCCTTATCCGTTGAAGCGCAGGATCATGGGCAATACGGGGCATCTGTCCAATGAGAGGGCAGGTCAGTTCCTCTCCCGGATCATCGGAAAGAACTGCCGGAATGTGTTCCTCGGGCATCTGAGCAAGGAGAACAATTACGGGGAGCTGGCTTACGAGACGGTGAAGGTGGAGCTGCTGGCCCACAACATCGACATGGAAAAGGAGAACTTTACAATACGGGTGGCGGACAGATATGCGCCTACCTTTGTACTGTAGCGAAAGATGGAGGAAATATTATAATGAAAAAGACAATTATTACTGTACTTGGCAAGGATTCCGTGGGAATCATCGCAAAGGTATGTACCTATCTGGCAAGCAATAACATCAATATCCTT
>DXEQ01000255.1 GCA_019114885.1 Candidatus Anaerobutyricum stercoripullorum | reverse complement strand
TGTTTTCTTTATAAAGAGGCAATATTTTAGCCCCGTTTTTATTTTTATATAAAAACAGGGCTATGTCTGACGATTTGCGATTTAATATGTCTTTTTCAGATATTTGGCCAGCTTTTTGCAGGCTGTCTTGTCCAGATCGGCATAATCAAATACGATGATGCCGTCAGCATTCTTTTTGATGGCATATTTGGCCTGCTTTTTGAGCAGGGTCTTGCTTTTCAGTTCCTTCCGCTCGGCCTTGGTGGTGCCGTTGGACGGCTGCGCCATCTTGTAGGCAGGGAGACCGATGTAGAGTTTTACCTTACTCTGGTCTACCATGGCGGACCAGCGGTCTGTCACTTTGGCAAACGGCGCGGTCTTGTGGGAGAAGCCCCAGTAGATCTGCGGAGCGATATAATCCACAAACTTTGTAGAATTTGTCCATTTTTTAATGTTGACGTAGTAGGCATATTTGCTGTTCAAGCTGTCGATGTTGCCGGCCGGGCTGACACCGAATACTACGCTCGGGTCGATGGCCTTGATGGCTTTCTTGATGCCTTTTACCAGCTTGTTGACCTGCTTTCTGCGGTAATTTTTAATGGACACGCCGTTGCTCTTCTCGGCGGAAGCGTTGTACTCCGGCGCATCGAAAGCAGTTTTATAATTGCCGGATGAAAAGCTCGGATAGAAATAATCATCCATATGTATGCCGTCCACATCGTATTTGCGCACGATTTCTTCGACGCCGTCAATGATCAGATTCCGCACCTCCGGTTTGGACGGATTATAATAAAGCTGTCCATTGTAGGAAAGTACATTTCTCCGGTCAGCGGCGTTGGCGGATTCATGCCATTTTCTGGCCGGGTTATCTTTGGAAAGCTGTGAGTAGCTCGTGTTAAATGACACCCGGTACGGATTGATCCACGCCTCAATGCCAAGACCCTGTCTGTGGGCTTCCTCCACCATGATGGCGAGGGGATCGTAAGATATATCTCTTCCCTGCTTTCCGGAAATGTAAGACGAGGTCGGGAAGATATCGGAATCGTAGATGGCGTCGCCGGTCGGGCGTACCTGCACGATGATCCGGTTCATGCCGCGGGTCTTACATTTGCCCACAACCTTGCGGAAAAATGTGGTGAACTCCGCCGCGTTGTTGCGATCGGCGGATTTGAGATAATCCTCGTAGTCATAGTAGGAAAACCATACTGCTCTGTAATCATCAGCCGATGCGGCTGCCTCCGCTTTTACCGGGGCAAGGATACCGCAGACCATGAGGACAGCCAGCAATATGGCAGTCAGTTGTTTTTTCATAAGTCTCCTCCTTAAATCTTGTGTTATCCGGCATCTTTTCCTATCATACCTGATCTTTATGTGAGAAAAATGTTTTACAGCGCAAAACGCAACAGCCCCAGCACAAGCAAATGTACCGGATAGAACAGGTAGAAGAACCACTGAAAGAACTTTCTCCCTCTCTGCGCCCGCTTTCCATTATACAGATACAGGATGCAGACGGCAGATAAAGCCACTCCGGCTGCGGCGCCCGCTGCATAGAGCAGCAGCCCTGCCGGCGGGAATCTCCCGATGCCGGAAAGAAACGTAAATCCGCCGAAGCATAGCACCGCCCATCTCCAGGCAGTCTTCTGCCTTTCCGGCACGCCGTCCGCCCACACAAAAAGCCAGGTAAAGACCGCCGCGAAAAACGCCCAGTCACAAAAAGCCGTACAGCAGGTCAGAAAAAAGGCCATAGCCCGGCTCTTTCCCGGATCAGGGATCTCTTTCAAGGCCCAGATGATGAGAAAGCAGAAAAGCAGCGTGAACATCATATTCAGATTGGAATATCGCAGACTGCCATCCTCTGAAAATGCATAGCTAAACGGAATCTGTGAAAGCAGCGCAAACAGAAACAGCCGAAGCGCGTAGCGTCTTCTGGACCGGGTATAATGCCACCCTTCCACGAGAAAATAGCACATGGTGATGGCGGTAAAATACCCGATATCCACAAACAATTCAAAAAGAAATGTACCCGGCTCCATGAAGACCGTGGCCACATGGTTGAGCAGCATGGTCCCCATGGCGATCATCTTGATCACATCCCGGTTCAGGCCGCAGGGCGTATTCTTACTCGTCATCCTCGTCGTCATCATCCTCCGGGAACAGCATAGCCTCCATGACCTCCGGATCACTCAAATAATCCGCCAGATTATTGATGATATTATCCAGATATCCGTTCTCTGCCAGCTCGTCCATGAGACCGCTGAACACATCCTCAAAAGACTCGTCCAGGGCGGAGTCCGGATTCATGACAGCGACCACCGTATGGAAAAACTTAGTGAACTCTGTCTGCATCAGGCCGTCAAATACGGATACCATATCCTGGTCTCCCTCTTCATCTTCCACAGCCACATGTAAAAACAGTGCTGTCGGGATTCCCTCTTTTTTGCGGTATTTCTCTGTGCTTTTGATAAAATCATGCAGCACGTCCGGGCTTAACATCGGCGCCATCAGGGACTCGTCGGCCTCCACATCCACCGGATAGTAGAAATAATCCTGCGCCATCATCATCTCCATAAAGTACGGGCTGGTGACAAAGAGACCGGTTACCAGATCCTCGTGTGGAATCTCCAGTTCCACAGACATCTCTTCCTGCTGATTCTTCTTCGGCATGTTGTCGTTGGAATATACTTTAAATTTATCCTTGTTACTCATCTTTTTGATCCTCCTTGTGCTTTGCTTAACTCCGCGTCTGTATGTGACGGCAGAGTCCGCATCATAAAAAATACTCGAACACTGCCATTATACCGGATTCATGAGAAATATGCCACAGGAAATTCTGAAAGAATGTTCCACAAAGCAAAAATGGACTCCTGTTCGCAAAAAGTTTTTATACAGCAAAAAGCGACAACGCTCAAAAAGAAGTTTTGCGCAGCAAAAAACGACAGTGTTCAAAAAAACACTGCCGCTTTTATGATACGGAAATGGAGGGATTCGAACCCTCGCGCCGGTTACCCGACCTACCGCATTTCGAGTGCGGACCCTTCAACCACTTGGGTACATCTCCAAAAGAATGCAGGAAAGCAGAGGAATCTGCCTTCCTGCCGATATGCTATATTATTCTAACAGACCTTTGCACAAAATGCAAGGAGAATTAATGTCTGTACATGGAGAAGGAATCCAGATCCACCTCGGACAGGTTGTCCAGGATATTTCTGTCGTCCGCTTCCTTGATCAGCTTGTCACGGAAACGTTTTGTCTCCATCTCGGAACGATGCTTGCTCGGACCGCCGACACAGCCGCCGACGCAGGCCATACCTTCGATAAAGTCAGTCTTGAGCTTGCCTGCCTGCAGCATGAGAAGTGCCTTCTTACATTCTGCCGCGCCGTTACATACGGTAACGGTCACATCCGCATCCTGGTTCTCCTCTTTCAGGGATTCCAGAACGGCGTTAGTAACACCGCCGCTGTTGCCGAAACGTTTACCAAATACGGAAGCCTCCTGATAATCGTTGGCCACTTCCTCAAGCTCCACACCTTTTGCCTTCATCATGGCACGGAACTCACCGATGGTCAGAACGAAATCTGCGTTGCCCTCGATACCGGAGTCAGCCGCCTCGCTCTTCTTAGCCACACAAGGACCTACAAATACGGTCACGGCGTCCGGATCCTTTGCCTTGATCATACGGGAAACCGCACACATCGGAGATACGGTGGTGGAAACGTGATCTGCGATCTTCGGGAAATGTTTCTTCACCATGTTCACAAATCCCGGACAGCAGGATGTGGTCAGCTGCTTGCCTTCTTTGTAAGCCTCCGCCCACTCTCTTGCCTCGTAAAGTGCTGTCAGGTCGCCGCCGAGACCCAGCTCATACATATCGGTAAATCCGATATCCTTTGCCGCCTTCTTCAGGCTGGCCATGGTGATCTTCTCGCCAAACTGGCCTTCCAGCGCAGGGGCAACCATGGCGTATACCTTCTTGCCTTCACGCATGGCGTTGATGATATCCACGATATATGTAATGGAACCGATGGCTCCGAACGGACAGCTGTGGATACACTGACCGCAGGAAATACATTTCTCATCATCGATCATAGCGATTCCTGTATCCGGATCTACCTGCAGGGCGTCCACCGGACAGCTCTTACGGCACGGACGCATCAGATCCGCGATGGCGTTATACGGACAGGCTGCGGCACATTTACCACATTCCTTACATTTGGATGGGTCAATGTACGCCTGATGCATACCAATGGTGATGGCGCCAAAGTTACAGGAGTTGTAGCAGGCCTTGCCCATACAGTTCTGACAGTTGTTCGTCACCGTATATCTGGCGATCGGACATTCCTCACATGCGGACGGGATAACATATACGATCTTATGTCCCTTGGAAAAATCCGGAGTCTCACCTGTCGGCGTTTTGCCCTCCGCCAGGTTGATTCTCTGTCTGATGACCTCTCTCTCCTTGTAGATACAGCAGCGGAACTGCGCTTTCGGTCCCGGAATCATCTCGTAAGGAATAGTTCCCTTCTTCTCCTCGAACTCTCCGTCATATGCCAGCTTCGCCACCCGGTACAGTACTTCGTGTTTGATCTTCAAAATTGTAGCATCATTTGTAACCATACATAATCCTCCTAATTTTTGAATGGTTCGCGCCCGCCCGTCTTCACTCAGGCAAACAGACACGCAGGCATCAAATAACATAAAGGTTGATTTTGTTTATAGTTTAACATTCATGCTCTCATAACGCAAATGATTTTTAACAAATAGTACGCATGTATTAAAAAAAAATCATTCCCGCATTTCCTTCAGTGTGCGGAAGGCCTGCGCCAGTTCTGTCTTCACCAGACGGTTCTTCTTCTCATACTGTCTCCGATAAAATGCATGGTTTTCGGAGTCCGGTTCACATACCTTTTTAATATGAAGATTGTCCGTGAGCGCCTCCCGGATATCCGATACATTTCCTACCGCGTAAGCGCCAAACAGGCAGTTGGTCATGACGGCTCCCGCCGCATTTTCCAGTGTGATGGTCCGGCTGCCCAGCATGTCCGCCTTCATCTGATTCCACAGTTCATCCCGGCTGCCTCCCTCGGTGATGGTAATCCGGCTTAAATCAATGCCCGCCGCCCGGTACAGGTCGGTGATCTCCATGTAATCGTAGCCGATGGCCTCCAGCACCGCCCGCCAGAGCACCGCCTGGTCGGTATCCATGGTCATGTTGAGGAAACACCCCGAGGCATCCAAAATATCATTCATCCCGCCGGTCAGATACGGCAGAAACAGTACGCCGCCTGAACCGGCCGGCACCTCTGCCGCCTGACTGCTCAGAACCTGATAATAGTCCCCGTCCTCCTCCTGCCTACAGATGTTGTCCTTGTACCAGCGAAGCGCCAGACCGCCGGTGCGGATGTAGCCCCAGTAAAAGTATGTATCCGGCAGGGTGCCGCTGTTGAAGATCAGACCGGCGCCCTTCCGGCTGAGCTCCGGCACAATTCCTTTCGTGGACACACAGAACATGGAGCAGGTTCCCGCCACATCCACGGCCTGTCCCGGCTGCATGTTTCCGCTGCCGATCATGGACTGCATCGTGTCGCCCGCCCCGGCACAGACAGGAATCCCCGCCGGAAATCCGGTCTTTTCCGCCATCTCCTCCGTCAGATGGCCTACGATATCCCAGGGCTTTACGATGCGCGGCATCATGGACTCCGGAATTCCCAGAAGAGAGAGCTGTTCCGCA
Organism: Candidatus Anaerobutyricum stercoripullorum; assembly: GCA_019114885.1. Taxonomy (GTDB): domain Bacteria; phylum Bacillota; class Clostridia; order Lachnospirales; family Lachnospiraceae; genus Anaerobutyricum; species Anaerobutyricum stercoripullorum. Next base: position 1,429 of record DXEQ01000255.1, on the reverse strand, counting down.
GACCAGCATTTCTCCTCCACCTTATATCCAAGCCCCCATCCGGACATGGTCCCCCAGTCGATGAACATCTCTTCCGCCTTAAGGCCCGCCAGATGTGCCAGCACATATGGAGCGTCATGGACAAACTTCACGCCCCGCTCCTGAAACTCCGCAGAATTCTTTAAAAACCACCGGGCAAACAGGGCCGGAAACATGCAGTTTGCCTCCGGGTTGCCCGTCTCCCTTCCCCAGATATCCAGATTCCAGCTGTTGATCTCTTCCGCGTCCTCCGCCGTCCGTGAATCCAGATAATTGATGTACGGCGTGATGGCATTGCCATCGGCGTCCACGCCGCAGATACCGCAGATGATACCGTCCCCCATGATGGACCGCACCTCTGCCGGGTCCATCCCTTTCTGCCGCATCGCATCCGCGCAGTTTTTCATCCCCCGTATCGTCAGCGCCAGATACTCGTCACAGTCCATGCTGACCCATCCCGGATGCGGGTAAGTCAATGTTGTCGGAGCGCTGGAAGAAGCCACGCAGTTCATCTGTTCATCATATACCGCCACCTTGACGCTCTGGGTTCCGGCGTCAAAGCCAAGATAATAGTTACTCATGTTACACTCATTCCTTTCTGTTTGCAAATGTAATTAAAAAGATATGGTTTCAGTAAACGCAGAAAAAAGAAAAGCCCCGAAATCCACTGCACACGCAGTCAATCTCAGGACTCGTTGATATTCAAAAAACAGATGTATCTCACCGGCCTTCCATGAAAACCAACAAAACACACAGACAAATATCTCATCTTCTGCCATCCGGACTATACCGTCGGCTCCGGAATCTCACCGGAATCCTGCCTTTCGGCTCGCGGGCTCGCACAAACCGGGATCTTATAATTCTTCCCGCCATCCATCCTGTTGGCGACTCCGCGCCAAAAAAACAGACAGCCAGATCCTGTTGTGATTACCGCCGGTGGGGACTTGCACCCCGCCCTGAAGATATGTTTTTAATTCTTTGGTTATTATAACTCTTTATATCGAAGTTTTCAACATTTTTTTGTTGATATTGACAGATTATTTTTTTGATTTCATCTTTGTATTTCCCGCAAAAAATGGTATACTATAAATAACTATGAGCAAAAACAGGAGGTGATTCCGTTGGAGAGAGATGCAGTCAAGTTAACAAGGCAGGTGGCAGCCTCCATGGCCATGGAAGGCATGATGTTAACGGACTCCGAATACGACGTCCTTCTTCGCTGCGCTGCCGGAGAGCAGTCCGTATCAATGACAATTGAGGAAATGATCACACGCTATACGGCACATTGAACCCGTCTGCTTTTTTCATCGTCAGACGGGTTTCTGATGCCGTCTTACCATTCGATGAAAGATTATTATTACGAATTTGAACAGGACAGCATGTACTGCTATCCCGGTTCTTCTGTCTTAAA
>DXEQ01000254.1 GCA_019114885.1 Candidatus Anaerobutyricum stercoripullorum | reverse complement strand
CCAAGATGGCCCGGGGCGAGATGGTTCGCTTTATGGCAGAACAGAAGGTGGAGACAGCAGAAGGACTTAAGGCATTTGAAGGGTTGGGATACCGTTTTGCGGGAGAATATTCCGACGAGGAGACTTTTGTTTTTTTGAAGAATATGATATTTACAGGAAAGGCAGGACAACAATATGGCAAATATAAATAATGCATCCGATAAGAAGGAATTAAACTGGGCGGTTCTCGGAACCGGTGTGATCGCCAATCAGATGGCGTCGGCTCTCCATGACATGGGCAGACAGCTTTACGGTGTGGCGAACCGTACCTACGAGAAAGCCGTTACATTTGCGGAAAAATACGGAGTAAAAAAGGTGTTCCCGACCTATGAATCGGTGTTTGATGATCCGGAAGTGGATGTGGTCTACATCACGACCCCGCACAACACCCATTATCCGTACATGAAGGCGGCGCTGGAACACGGGAAGCATCTGTTCGTGGAGAAATCCATCACTTTAAACAGCCGTGAGCTGTCCGAGATGCGCGCGTTGGCAGAAGAAAAGGGACTGGTGCTGGCGGAGGCCATGACCATCTGGCATATGCCTTTATACAAGAAACTCTGGGAGATCGTGGACAGCGGACGGCTGGGCAAGGTGCAGATCATCACCATGAACTTCGGCAGTTTCAAAGAGTACGATATGAACAACCGTTTCTTTAATATGAATCTGGCAGGCGGCGCCATGCTGGACATCGGCGTGTATGCCCTGAGTATTGTCCGAAGCTTTATGGACAGCTGCCCGGACAAGATTCTAAGCCAGATGAAACCGTCACCGACCGGCTCCGACGAGCAGGCGACCATGCTCCTTATGAACAAAGAAGGACAGATGGCAACCGTCGCCCTCTCCATGCATTCCAAGCAGCCGAAGCGCGCCATGATCAGCTGCGAGAAAGGATACATCGAGATCATGGAATATCCCCGTGCGGACCGGGCGGTCATCGTGGATGCCGAGACCGGCGCGCAAGAAGAGATCACCGCAGGCAACACAGCAAATGCGCTCCAATACGAGATGCTTGACATGGAAGCCGCCATTCTGGAAGGTAAAATCGATGTGATGCGGCTGTCCGACTCCTGCGATGTGATGGATATGATGACCGCGCTCCGGAAGGAGTGGGGGATGAAGTATCCGGGGGAAGAGTGGTAGGTCAGGATTTGTACGTAGGGAACAAACAGACGACGGCAGGAGCGCCCATGCCGCTTCGTCCGCCGACGCCCTCAGTTCGGACATCAGCGATTTTAGCAAGGCAGGGAGAAACCGCTCAAAAGCGGTTTCCGGCTACGCCTCACGGTCAGACGAAAAGCATCGCCCTCAGTGCAAGCACAGGGCAATGCTTTATCGTCTTTCCTGCTCCCTTGTGCGGCCACTCTGACTCAAATAGTGCGGGTCTTATTTCTTCGCGCCTGTCGCTTCCATATATCGGTTGACTGCGCTGATCAGCGCCATGACGGAGGCGTTGATGATATCGTTGTCGATGCCGACGCCCCAGTAGGTCTTGTCATTGCTGCTGTCGATGGCCACGTAAGCGCAGGCTTTGGAGCTGGAACCGGTCTCCAGCGCGTGCTCCTCGTAAGTGGAGATGGTGTAGTCAATCTCGGAGTGGCGTTTCAGCGCGTTGCTGACTGCGTCGAGACGACCGTTTCCTGTGCCGTGATATACTTTGTGTACGCCGTATTTGTTGATGGTCAGCTCTGTCCAGATGCCGCCGTCTCTCCGGTCAAAATGCACATCCAGCAGCTCGATCGGCGCATTGATGTTGACATACTTCTCTTTGAAGACTTCCAGTACCTCTTCCGGCTGGAGTTCTTTGTGGGCGTGGTCGGAAACCCCTTTGACAGAATAGCCCACCTCTTCCCGCATCTGCGGTGGGATACGGATGCCGTAGGTTTTGTCCAGAAGGAATCCGATGCCGCCCTTGCCGGACTGGCTGTTGATACGGATTACATCCGCCTCGTATTCGCGGCCCAGATCTTTCGGGTCGATAGCCAGGTACGGTACGGTCCATTTGTCGCAGTCGTGGGTCTCTCTCCATGCCATGCCTTTGGCGATGGCGTCCTGATGGGAGCCGGAGAATGCGGCAAAGACCAGCTGACCGGCATATGGCTGTCTCTCGTAGACATGCATTCTCGTAACCTTCTCGTACTCTTCCACGATTTCCGGAAGTTGGGAGAAGTCCAGCTTCGGATCCACACCGTGGGAGAACATGTTCAGTGCCAGGGTGACGATATCTACATTTCCTGTACGCTCACCGTTGCCGAAAAGAGTACCTTCCACACGGTCCGCGCCGGCAAGAACGGCCAGCTCCGCGTCGGCAACGCCGGTACCCCGGTCGTTGTGCGGATGTACGGACAGAACCACGTTGTCTCTGTATTTTAAATTGTCGCTCATGAACTCAATCTGGCTGGCATATACGTGCGGCATGGAGTGGGAGACGGTAACCGGCAGATTGATGATGGTTGGCCGCTCTGCCGTCGGCTTCCATACGTCCAGTACAGCGTTACAGATTTCCAGGGCAAAATCCATCTCAGTGCCCGTGAAACTCTCCGGAGAGTATTCAAAACGATAGTTGCCGCCGTCTTCTTCGGTCAGACGCTGCAGCAGTTCCGCTCCGTCCACGGCAATCTGGATGATGTCTTCTTTGGACTTCTTGAAGACCTGCTCTCTCTGTGCCACGGAGGTGGAGTTGTACAGATGAACCACCGCCTGTTTCACGCCTTTGATGGCCTCGAATGTTTTTTTGATGATGTGTTCTCTGGCCTGGGTCAGTACCTGGATGGTCACGTCGTCCGGAATCAGGTCCTGCTCGATCAGAGTACGGCAGAACTCGTACTCGGTCTCGGAAGCGGCCGGAAAACCGACCTCGATCTCCTTGAAGCCGATCTTAACCAGTAACTTAAAAAATTCAATCTTTTCTTCCAGACTCATCGGGATGATCAGCGCCTGATTGCCGTCCCGAAGGTCAACGGAGCACCAGATTGGCGGCTGCTCGATGTGGTCTTTTGTGACCCATTTGCAAGTGTGGGTCGGTGACGGGAAATACATTGGTTTGTACTTATCTGCATGCTGCATGATGAATAATCCTCCTTCATAAAATAACAAAACCGCCTCTTCCTCAAAAGAAAGAGACGGAGAAAACTCACGCGGTACCACTCTTATTCATACAAAATGTATGCGCTCATCACAGATACGGACTTAATAAAGTCTTATATCCTCCTGCTGTAACGGTCAGGCTCCGGCTATGCCTACTGCATCTGCGGTTCAGCACGCTGCTCGGAGGCGAGTTCAGATCTGTCCTGCAGCCGCTTCGCACCACCCAGCGGCTCTCTGCATGCACTCGGGATCTTACTATTCCTCTTCATTGCATTTGACTTTTTTACTTTAGCACGAAACAAAAGGGGTGTCAACCGCAAATTTTCCGCAGCCGGAGTTGTGTCTTCCCTGGCCGGGTTTATGGTAGATTACTCCATCGCCCGCAGCCGGATTCCTGTTTTCTCTGGCCGACTTATGGAAGTTAGTCGCTGTGGGAAGGGAAAAGTTTTTTTTCTGAAGCGCAAGAGAGTCAGGATGAAAAGAATTATTGATTTGGTCATGTATAACTGATATAATTTGAAAAAATATATTTTTGTCAAGTATAACTGATAGAAAATAAAAGAGCAGATTTTTTTCAGATGTAACTGATAAAATTGAGCGTGTAAAAAGTTTTTTCGCATAACTGAAAGAAGGTGTGTTTCATGATTGAAAGAGAAATGTATATG
>DXEQ01000253.1 GCA_019114885.1 Candidatus Anaerobutyricum stercoripullorum | reverse complement strand
ATGTTCACAATTTATTCATTCATGCGTTTGTCGTGATGGTGAAATATATGCATTTCGCGCACAAAAAACATTACAATTCTATCATTTCTCCGTCGTACGGTACAAAAGTTGTGCCTTTATAGTATTTTTTTGCTTCTTTCTTATAAAGAGACTTCCTTTTTCGGATGTTTTGATCCTCCGTATGCCAGAGCAGCAGATTCTTCACACCAAGTTCCTCTGCCAGCTCGGCGGCCTCCTTCACCGTGCTGTGACATTTTTCATACGGCTTGAAAATGTCTCTCTGTCCGTACAGGCAGAAAGCCTCATGAAGCAGGTAGTCCGTCTCCAGCGCATACTGCCGGCAGTGTTCCTGACAAGGTTCATCGCCGCAGAATGTGAGCCTCTTCCCGTTGTTTAAAGTAGTCACAAAGCCGAATTGTCTGGCTTTTGTGGACCGTATATCAAAAAAATGTACGTTGTAATCCAGAATCTTCCTCTCTTCCCCGTCCTCGATCTGATGAATCCATATGCGATGATCAAATAGCGCCATAATCTTTCCCACCAGCGTCATCTCACAGATCTTCCGGATGATCTCTGTCAGCTCTTCATGACAGTAAATGTGCAGATCCCCCTCATAGGCTCCGCTCTCCATCATCTGTCCCACATTTCTTATGACCCAGATCACCCCCAGCAGATGATCAGTATGCTTGTGCGTCACAAAGAGGTCGTGAACATCTTTCAGCGACACCTGCGCCTTTTCCAGGTGGGTCAGAATCCCGTTGCCCCCGCCTGCGTCCACCATAAAATACCTTCCCCTGCTGTCCTGCAGCAGAAAGCAAGTGTTAAAGCACCGGGTTACCGACGCATTTCCTGTTCCGAGTACAATCAGCTTTTCCATCTGGTTACCTCCGTTCTCTCTTCCGTCTGTTTTTCTGATCATCCTGATCAAAGCGCTTTCTTAAAAAATGTAAAGGCTGACGGGATGGCGTATTCTTCCTGCGCCTGCTGCAGGGATACCAGAGCCCACTGACCGTCCGGCGACGCGGACTTGCCCTGTTCCGAAAGCAGGGCAGCCAGAACAAGGGGCCGTATCTGCCTGTCATCCGATACATTTTCTGTTATCCGAACGCGATAGCCTGTCATATGCCATTCCACGTGGGAGAAAATGTGTCGGCCTTCGCCCAGCGCGTCCACAGACTCTATTCTGTAATCCGTCCCCCGCAGCCAGTCCTCCACGGTCTCTTTTGCTTTCTCCATCGTGTATCTGCCGGGCGCGTTGGGAAACTCCCACAAATCCGGCAGCAGACCGCCGGACGGCCGTCTGTGGAGAAGGATGCGCACGCCCGCATGATCACCAGAATGATTACCGGAACAATCCGAAACATCGTCTTTCAAATATTGCGCATTCCCGTCCGATACCGTCTCTTCGCCCTTCATTCGTCGTTCCTGTACTTCAATAAGAAATACTCCCTTTTCTTCTATTCTTCTCGCTTTTTTCCTGGCCTTTACCGGATAGTCCGTCTCCCGCCCCATACTGTGAGCCTGGCAGACGCTCTCCCACGGGCATTGCCCGCAGAGCGGTTCTCCGTTGGGCAGGCACACGGCTGAGCCCAGATCCATAAGCGCCTGATTGAAGTCCCCCGCCCACTCTTTCGGGAGGACCCGCTCTACTTCCCGGCGAATCTCCTTTTTTACCGCCTGCCGGGTGATATCCCCGTCTATTGCCAGCAACCGGGAAAAAACCCGCAGTACGTTGCCGTCCACCGCCGGTTCCGGCAGACCGAAGGCGATGGAAGCGATGGCACCCGCCGTGTATTCTCCCACACCTTTCAGGGAAAGCAGCTTCTCATAATCTCCCGGCAGGGCGCCGCCATATTCCTCTGTCACCATGCGGGCCGCCTCTTTCAGATTGCGCGCCCGATTGTAATATCCAAGACCTTCCCAGAGCTTCATCAGTCTCTCGTCGTCCACTTCCGCCAGCGCCTGCACATCCGGCAGTGCCTCCATCCATCTCTCATAATATTTCTTCACTGCCTCGACCCGGGTCTGCTGCAGCATGATCTCCGAGATCCAGACATGATAAGGGGTCGGTTCACTGCGCCACGGAAGAATTCTCGCATTATAATCATACCATTTCAGGAGGACTCTGCCAATCCCTTCTGGTGCCGCCTGAAGGGGTTTACATAACACTTTCCAGTGATCTTTCAGCCGTTCCAGAGAAAATGCTGCATTTGCCGGGCTGGTGGAAGGAAGCTTCTTTGCCCGGATTCCGGTCTGTTTCTCCTGATATTTCTCGTAATACTGATAAGCCTTGGCTCCATTGCAATAAATGGCCCGGATATCCGCCGTGTCCAGAATCACCGCAAGATCATTCGGCACTACATTTCTTATGGTACTGTCCGAGGAACCCTCAATATCACAACTGTGGATCACATCCCACAGAGCGATGTGATTGCGGTGCAAAAAGTCCTTTTTTTCGTCTATTGTCCGGGGCACTTCTTCTGACAGCACGCCCGCCGTCGTCTTCCAGAAGCGGTTCTGCGGATGTCCGTAGAAAAAGTTCTGTTCCCTCGACTTCACCGACGGAAAGCTCCCAAGAATCAGTATCCGCGAGTCCTTATCATATAGTGGAGGAAATGGATGCTCTATCGCCATATTTTCTTTCCTTTCTGATGGTAATACAGTGACATGAAAAGGGGACTGCCGCCGCAGTCCCCTGTATTAAAATATCTCGTATTCTCCGCCATGTTTGTTGAGCCAGTTCCGGCACTCCCTGTATTCCGGGAGCACCTTCTCCACCTCGGCCCAGAAAGCGGCGGAGTGGTTCATCTTCTTAAGATGCGCCAGTTCGTGTACAATGATGTAATCGATAATCTCCACCGGCAGCATGATGATCCGCCAGTCAAACCGGAGACTCTTCCTGCGGCTGCAGCTGCCCCACAGCGTCTTCTGGTCCCTGATCTCAATATTCCTGTAATTGAGGCGGGCCAGCGCATGCTGCGGATTCCTCCTGCGTCCCGCAATCTGTACACGATTGAACTTCAGCTGCATTTTTCTTCCGTAATCGGCCGTCCTGCGGCCTATGATCTCTGCGGCACATTTTTTATAGTAGCGCATGACACAGTAGCGCAGAAATCCCGGATCCATATTTTCAGTGCGGATGGTGAGAATCCAGCCGCCCTCCGGCTTCCGATCCACGTAAAGGTTGGTCTCCTCGCCCTGAGAGAGATACCGCACCCGCAACTCCAGATCCAGATGTCCCAGAAACGGGAGCTTCTGACCATCGTGGTAGCGGATATGCCCATCTTCAAGCTCCAACGTGACCGGAAGAGCCTGATGGTTCCGGTTCTTCACCCACTCATACCTCTGACGGATACTGTCCGCATTGATCCTGACATACTTCTCCACCATCTCACGGCTCATGCCAAGAGGCGCCATCATTCGGATGGACAGATCATCATCCACCACAAAACTGACACATCTGTTGTCCACGCTTATGATATTGATATCGAGGACTTCCGTCCCGTTTTGTATCTGCAAATGTGTCATCCGCCTCTCCTTTCTGTGCCGCCGGGTAAATTGCTGTTATTTTGCAGTATAACTCTTTTTTTCGCAGTTTTCAACACATTCGGAGAATGTAATCATTATTTAATCTTTATTTAATAATAGCGGTCTTCCCATGGGCCTGATTGATACAAAAGGGCTGTGTTAAAATACGACGCCGGCTCTCAGGATCACATTCGGATATGGAGAGAACTCTCCTGTCCGGATGGCAAAACGGCACTTGCCGCTGAACTTCTTGAGATCCTCATGCGGCATGTATTCTACTTCCGCATCCTTTAAGGACTCTTTGATGTACTCTTCCAGATCCGGGTTGAACTCTTTGATCTCGTGCGCCAGGTAATATCCTTCCACGCAGGTCTCTTCCAGCACGGCGTCCATCACCTGTTTAAAGGTCGGCACGCCCGCTGTGAGTACCAGATCCACGACTTCCACGTCCTCCGGTATCGGCATACCCGCGTCGCCGATCATAAACAGATCCTTATGACCCAGTGCGGCGATAAGATAAGAAAGCTGCGCGTTCAAAATTCCTCTTTTCTTCATGATAACCTCCCGTATATAATAAAAAACGTGACGGCCCGCCATGTGCGTTCGCACGGCCGGACAGTCATAGAATAAAAAACGTAGCGACCCGCCATGTGCGTCTGCACGGCCGGACAGCCATAGAAAAAGAGTCGCAGCAACTGGATATCCCAACTGCTGCGACAAACTTATGCTCTAAAAACACATTATTCTACTGTGTAAGGCATCAGGGATACGTGTCTTGCTCTCTTCACTGCTACAGTGAGGGCTCTCTGATGTTTGGCACAGTTACCGGTGATTCTTCTCGGTAAAATCTTGCCTCTCTCAGAAACGTATCTCTTTAACTTATTAACATCCTTGTAGTCGATGACTGAATTCTTATCTGCACAGAAAATGCAGACTTTTTTTCTTCTGCGTCCGCCTCTTCTTCTCATGGAAGAATCGCCGCGTTCTTTGCTGTATGCCATTTGATATTACCTCCTAAATTCCTCAAACCTTAGATAAATGGCAGTTCTTCTTCAATCCCCTCCGGAATTGTCATGAATCCGTCGCTCACCGCTTCTGACGGAGCCGGACGGCTGGTCATGGTCGGCTGTGGTTCCGGTGCTCCCTGGTAGCTGTTCTGCTGATATCCTCCGCTGTAATTCGCTGCAGCAGCCTTGCTCTCAGCAAAATCCTGTTCTTCAACCACAACATCTGTGGTATACACCTTAACACCCTCGCGGTTGGTATAAC
>DXEQ01000252.1 GCA_019114885.1 Candidatus Anaerobutyricum stercoripullorum | reverse complement strand
TTTTGTGACGGAAAGACGGTCAAATGTATGACCAGCGCTCAGGATCACAAGCGTGCCGGAGACGGAGATACCGGTCTTAACACCGGCGGAATGGGCACATTTTCTCCAAGCCCGTTCTACACGAAAGAGATCGAGGACTTCTGTGAGAAACATATCTATCAGCCGACCATGGACGCCATGGCAGCGGAAGGCCGTCCGTTTGTGGGCGTGCTCTTTACCGGTCTGATGCTGACAGAGGACGGTCCGAAGGTTCTTGAATATAACGCCCGTTTCGGCGATCCGGAGGCACAGGTGGTGCTGCCTCGTATGAAGAACGATATCATTGAGGTGATGGAAGCCTGTATTGACGGACGGCTTGACGAGATCGACCTGCAGTTTGAAGACAATGCGGCGGTCTGCGTGGTCCTGGCTTCTGACGGTTATCCGGTATCCTACGAAAAGGGCTTCCTGATCGAAGGTCTGGAGAACTTTAAAGACAAAGACGGCTATTACTGTTTCCACGCCGGTTCAAAAATGACGGAGAAAGGGATTGTCACCAACGGCGGCCGTGTGCTTGGAATCACCGCCAAGGGCGCGGATTTAAAAGAAGCGAGAAAGAACGCCTATGCGGCCACAGAGTGGGTGAACTTTGCCAACAAATATATGCGCCATGATATCGGAAAGGCCATCGACGAGGCATGAGCAGCGATTTAAAAAGGGGACTCCGTGACGGAATCCCCATTTGTCTGGGCTATTTTGCCGTCTCCTTCGCTTTCGGTATTCTGGCGGTGGACAGCGGATGTACCGTGCTGGAATCCACGCTGATCTCTCTGACCAATCTGACTTCCGCCGGACAGTTTGCGGGGCTTACCGTCATCGCGCAGGCGGGCAGCCTGATCGAGATGGCGGTGACCCAGCTGGTCATCAATGCCCGGTACATGCTCATGTCCATCGCTCTCTCGCAGAAGGTGGACCGGGATGTGAAGGGCGTCTGGCGGTGGATTCTGGGATTCGGCATCACGGATGAGATCTTTGCGGCGGCCATTCAGAGCGAGGGGCCGGTGCGAAGGGCTTATTTTGGAGGACTTATGTCTCTGCCGGTCCTCGGGTGGACGGCCGGTACATTTCTGGGCGCGTACCTGGGCAATATCCTGCCGGCCATCCTTACCAACGCGCTGGGAGTCGCCCTCTACGGCATGTTTATCGCCGTGGTCGTCCCGAAGTCTGTGGAAGATAAGCGGGTGTGTCTGGCGGTGCTGCTTTCTGTCGCCATCAGCATACTCCTTAAGTATGTGCCGGTGTTCGCGGGGATATCCAGCGGTTTTGGAATCATTCTCTGCGCGGTGATTGCTTCTTTTGCCGGGGCGGTACTGTTTCCGGTGGAGGAGGAGATATAGATGGATTTTATGGAGTTTCTTCCTTACCTCATCGTCATGGCGGGCGTCACCTATCTGATTCGGGTGATCCCGCTGGTGCTGGTAAAGAAAAAAATAAAGAATCGTCTGCTCAATTCTTTTCTATATTACATACCTTATACGGTGCTGGCAGCCATGACATTTCCGGCGATCCTGTATGCCACGGGAACGTATGTGTCTGCGGTGGCCGGATTTATCGCGGCGGTGCTTCTGGCATTTAAGCGCCAGAGCCTCATTGTGGTGGCGGCGGGAGCCTGCGCCGCGGTACTTTTTGTTGAAGTGCTGATGCAGATGATGTGATAAGGAACGTCAGTGGAGAGCGTATTTCCACTGGCGTTTTGTTTTGCGCGGGAAAGAAAGAGAGCCTGAATGCGGGGACCCTTTGCAGAAAATGCCGTGAAAGAAACACGTACATTTGCGCCGCAAAAGGGAGAAAACAGAGGTTTTACTTTGACGGATAATCTGATAAAGTAAGAACAATAAGAAGCGTGAAAAGGAGGGGAACAGACTGTGGATACGATAGTGAGACGGGATATGATATTTGACAATGTACAGGTCTGCTCAGGACAGAAAAGGGAGGCGCTTCGCGCGATCAGTCATCTGTGCGCAAAGGATGACATGGCATATGAACTGAAGCTGATCGCGGCATTTCGTGAGAGGGAGGCGCTCTATTCCACGGGATTTGGCGGAGGGATCGCCATCCCCCATGCGAGGATCAACGGGCTGGCGGAACCGCTGTTTGCGCTGGCACGATTTGACCGGCCGGTGGAGTGGGATGCCATTGACGGGAAACCGGTGGATCTGGCTGTGGTGGCCGTAACACCGGGAGAGGCAGAGCGGGACATCCATCTTCCGATACTTGCCATGCTGGCCAGAAAGCTGATGGATGAGAATTTTGTCAGAAGACTGAGGGCGTGTACAGATAAGACACAGCTTTATTACTATATGCTGCGGGAATTACCTCCGGTGAAAGTCTGAGGAAATACAGAATTATAAGTATAAGTTTGAGAAAATACAGAATTATAAGTGAAAGTCTGAAGGAATACAAAAGAGAGAAGGAAGATTCTGATCTGAGAGATCAACAAAGAAGAGAAGAGACGGGGAGGGAGAAGAGGATGAAGGTCGCAGGTGTTACAAAGTGCCCCACCGGTATTGCCCACACGTACATGGCGGCGGAGCGGCTGGAACTGACCGGAAAGAAGCTGGGCTATGAGATGTATGTGGAGACCCAGGGCTCTCAGGGAACGGAGAACGAGCTGACGGAAGAACAGATCCGGGAAGCAGATTATGTGATCATCGCGGCGGATATTGTCGTGGACGGTCTGGAGCGTTTTGCCGGAAAGAAGATCTACCGCACACCGATCAAACCGGTGCTGCGGGATACGGAGCAGGTGTTTCGTGACATGACAGAAAAAGCGGTTGTGGAGATGGAGCGGCAGCCGCAGCAGGAAGAAGAAAATGTACTGCCCATGTACAGGAGGAAGAATAAAGAACAGTCGGATGCCCTGTTGCATCAGCTGATGAACGGTGCATCCTACATGATTCCCTTCGTGGTGGTGGGCGGTCTGCTCATCGCTTTTTCCCAGGCCTTTGCCGGGCGGGTCAGTTCAGGGGAGATGGTCATTGTCTCCGCCTTCTGGAACAAGATGCATGAGATTGGCAACCTTGCCTTTGGCCTGATGTATCCGATTCTGGCGGGATTTATCGCCCAGTCCATTGCCGGACGGGCGTCGCTGGCGCCGGCCATGATCGGAGCCATGATAGCCACGGATGGAGAGATACTTGGGACCGGCGAGGGAACCGGCTTTCTCGGATGTATCGTGGTGGGATATGTGGTGGGATATCTGGTGCGCTGGATGAATCACTGGAAGACGCCGAAGGCCTTAAAGCCCATGATGCCGATCTTCATCATTCCGCTGCTGGGCGTGGCGGTCGTGTCGATTCTGTTCATTCTGGTGCTGGGACGACCGATCACTTTTCTGATGCACAGCCTGAACGCCCTTCTGGTGTATCTGTCGGGCAGTTCGTCCACGGCTATCCTGCTGGGCGTGGTGCTGGGAGCCATGATCGGCGTGGATATGGGCGGTCCCATTAACAAAGTGGCCTTTTTCTTCGGCGTGGCTTCCATTGCCGAGGGCAACAGTCAGATCATGGGCATCGCGTCGGCAGCCATCGGCGTGGCACCGCTGTCCATGGGTGCGGCCGCGCTGCTGGGCGGCCGGTATTTCTCTGATGAAGAGCGCAACGCCGGTATCTACACCATATTAATGGGTATACTGGGTATCAGTGAAGGTGCGATTCCTTTCGCCACCTCCGATCCGGGACATGTGATTCCATCCATTGTGGTCGGGTCTGCCGTGTCGGGAGCGGCGGCGGCCCTTCTGGGAGTCGCATCTGTGGCTCCGCACGGCGGCCCGATCGTCGGGCTCATCGGGGCGACCAACCATCTGCTGCTGTATTTTCTGTGCATTCTGGCAGGGACGGCAGTGTCCACGGCGCTGGTTCTTTTTCTCAAAAGGAGAAAGAAAATGTAATGAGTATGAAATTATTTTGTAAGTTAAGCACATGTTTTTGTCAGTTTGTGAACAAACAATGCGTTTTAAATTTACATTTTTTCTGGTAGATTGGAGAGGTGATGAGAAGTCATGAGATTTACAAAGCGGGATATGGAGATGATCGGATATCTGAAGGATTATGATGAGGTGGATCTTTCCGCCATGTCAGAATTCCTCGAGGTGTCTGTGAAGACGCTCCGCAATCAGCTCAAAAGTCTGGCGGAGGCCATGGAAGAATACGGCGTCAGCATTCAGTTCCTTTCCGGAAGCCGGGTGCGCATACAGGGCCATGAGAAGTTCATCGATGTGATGAACATGAGTATCCCCCGTTTTGAGATGGAGTTTGAACGGCGTTTTCTTTTGCTGCTCACGCTGCATGATGATTTTCTGATCATTCAGGATATCGCCGATCAGCTTCTGGTCAGCAAGTCCTACGCGGAGAAGCAGTTATCCGCCATCATGAAGAAGTATCCGGACGACATCCAGTCCCAGAGACATTACGGTATCCGCTATGCGGGATCACAGGATAAGAGGCGGGCGCTGTTTGTGCGGATTCTCTTCCCGTATTTATTCGGGGAGGATTACGAGGCGGCGCTCAGGCAGTTCCACGAACTGCATTTTCCGATCCTTGATTACTTTACGGAGGATCAGATGGGAAGGGCAAAAGAGGCTCTTCGCCTGTTCCGGCAGATGCAGTGGTTCCGATTTACGGACGAGTCCATGCAGCAGCTCTTTTTGTACGTGCTCTTTCTGGCACGACAGAGAGACAGCGGGAATCCGGAGAAGCCGGGGAAGGTGGACGAGAGGTTCCTGGAGGACTTTGATTTTGAAGGTCTGGAAGAATGGCTCAGGCAGCTGTGTATGCAGCTGAGACTGCCCGATACCAGGGAAGAGATCCGGTATCTTTACTTTTTGCTTCTGTCTCTTCGGAAGCAGAAGATCGTGGCGCAGGAACAGATTCTTGAGAAAATGTACTGTCCGGTGCGGGAGATTCTGCAGGGAATCTATGAGAGACTGCGGGTGGATTTGAGTCAGGATGAAGATCTGATTGAAGGGCTGTCCGGACACATTTACACTTCCGTGCTGCGGGGAGACCGGCTGGAAGTGGAGTCGGATTTTTACATGGTCACTTCCATGAAGCGGCAGTATCCTTTCGGATTTGAGATGGCGGCCATCGCCGCGGATTACATTTCCGATATGTATAACCTGACCATGAAAGACGACGATCTCATCTATCTTGCCATCCATTTTCAGGCGGCCATAGAGAGGATCAAGGACAGAGAAGAGAAGACGCGGATTGTGATCATCTGTCATTTTGGCGCGGCGGCGGCACGGCTCATCCGGTCGAAGATCGAGCGGAAGATTCCGGACGCCAGAGTGGTGGGCATGTATTCTCTGCAGGAGTTCATGCAGATTCCGGAACCGGACTGTGACTGCATCGTGACCACGGAGAGGCTTGTCAGCTGCGATCTTCCGGTGGTATACGTCTCCATGGCGTTGCCGGAGAGGGAGATGAAGAAGATCAGTGAGTGTATCCGCGAGATTCAGGTGACCCGTCTTCTGAAGATGAACATTCTGGAAGCCATCATCGTTCCGGTGGAGGACGAGACGGCGGCCGGGGCCATCGAGACCATGGTCTGTCCGCTGACAGAAGAAGAGTATGTGGAAGAAGGGTATCTGTCCACGGTGCTGGAAAGAGAAAAGATTTCCTCCACCAGCATGTGTTACATCGCCATGCCTCACGGGAATCCGGCCATGGTGGAATCCACCAGGCTTGTGATCGGCAGGATGAAGAATCCTGTGAACTGGGATGGCGCGAAAGTATACTGTGCCTTTTTGTTCGCAGTATCCGCTGATGTCTTAAAGAATCAGCCCATGGCGTTCAATACGTTTTACCGGGTGCTGGCCAACCCGGACGTGGAGGAGAAGATCCGCAGACTTCAGGCAGACAACGATCTGCCGGATGAAGTATTCAGACAGAGACTGTTTCAAATTTTTCAAATTTTGAGATAGATATATCAGACAGGGAGCAATCCCGTCTGGTGGAATGATTTCTAACAGGAGAGAAAGGATGTGATTAACAAATGGTAGGAATTATTCTTGCGACCCATGGCGATTTTGCTACGGGTATCCTGCAGTCAGCATCCATGATTTTCGGTGAACAGCCGAATGTGGCAGCTGTGACACTGCAGCCGAACGAAGGTCCGGATGATGTGAGAAGGAAGATGGAAGAAGCCGTTGCTTCCTTTGAAGACCCGGATCAGGTACTGATTCTTGTCGACTTATGGGGCGGCACGCCATTTAACCAGTCCAACGGATTGATTTCCGGACACGAGGACACATGGGCGATCGTTGCCGGCCTCAACCTGCCGATGCTCATCGACGCATACGCTTCCCGTATGATGATGGACACGGCGCATGAGCTTGCCGTTCAGATTTCCGGCAGCGCGAAAGAGGGCGTCCGGATCTATCCGGAATCTCTGGAGCCGGAGGAAGAAAAGAAAGCGGCAGCAGCCGTATCCGACGGACAGCCGACAGGCGCTCTGCCGGAGGGAACCGTTGTGGGAGACGGTAAGATCAAATACGTGCTGGCACGTATCGACTCCCGTCTGCTTCACGGACAGGTGGCAACCGCCTGGACAAAGACGACCGGACCGAACCGGATCATCGTTGTATCCGACGGTGTGGCTCACGACAATCTGCGTAAGAGCATGATCACAGAGGCGGCGCCTCCTGGAGTAAAGGCCAACGTGGTGCCGATCAGCAAGATGATCCAGGTGGCTCATGACACCCGCTTCGGCAATACCAGAGCACTGCTTCTTTTTGAGACACCGCAGGATGCGCTGGAAGCCATCAAGGGTGGCGTTGAGATCAAGGAATTGAACATCGGTTCCATGGCACACTCTGTCGGCAAGGTGGCCGTGAGCAAGGTATTATCTCTTGGTAAAGAGGACGTAGAGACATTTGAAGAGCTCAAGAAGATGGGCATCAGCTTCGATGTACGTAAGGTTCCGAGCGATTCCAAGGATAATATGGACGCGATCATCGAAAAAGCAAAAGCAGAGCTTGGTCTGAACTAAGAGAAGAATAGTATAGGAGGAATAATCATGTCAATTATTTCAATGGTTTTAGTTGTGATAGTTGCCTTTCTTGCCGGTATCGGCAGCGTTATTGATGAATTCCAGTTTCATCAGCCGCTGGTAGCCTGTACATTGATCGGATTGGTAACTGGTAATCTGGAAGCCGGCGTGATCTTAGGCGGAACGCTCCAGATGATCGCCCTCGGCTGGGCAAATATCGGCGCTGCCATCGCGCCGGACGCAGCGCTTGCATCCGTTGCATCCGCCATCATCCTTGTACTGGGCGGACAGGGTACAGAAGGCGTAAGCACCGCCATCGCCGTGGCAATCCCGCTGGCTGTGGCCGGTCTGTTCCTGACCATGATCGTTCGTACTCTTTCCGTGGCATGCGTACACCGTATGGACGCAGCTGCTGAGAAAGCGAACTTCAGAGGCGTAGAGCTCTGGCAGGGTATCGCCCTTGTTATGCAGGGACTGCGTGTCGCTATCCCGGCGGCAGCTCTTCTTGTCATCCCGGCTGAGACCGTACAGGGATTCCTGGAGTCCATGCCTGCATGGCTGACAGACGGTATGTCCATCGGCGGTGGTATGGTCGTGGCAGTTGGTTACGCAATGGTCATCAACATGATGGCAACAAAAGAGGTATGGCCTTTCTTCGCAATTGGTTTCTGTCTGGCAGCAATTTCCGACCTGACACTGATTGCCCTTGGAGCCATCGCTCTGTCTCTGGCATTCATCTACATCAAGTTATCAGAGAGCGGCGGATCAGGAAATGGCGGCGGCGGAAACGTTGGCGACCCGCTTGATGATATCCTGAATGATTATTGATGGTAAGGGAGGTATAGAAATGGCAGAAAAAATTGCTTT
>DXEQ01000251.1 GCA_019114885.1 Candidatus Anaerobutyricum stercoripullorum | reverse complement strand
ATATTTCTTAAAAAGCGTTTGCGTTATGGGACTATGAATGTTAAACTATAAACAAATTAACCTTTAGTAGTATACGGTATTTTACGAGCCCTTTTTATGCGCCGTTCGCATGCGGGCTTCAGTCATTCACGAGGATTTAGGAGGATTATTTATGGTTACGAATGATGCTACAATTTTGAAAATCAAACATGAAGTACTGTATCGAGTTGCAAAGCTGGCTTATGAAGGAAAGTTTGAGGAGGAACGAGAAAAGATTCCTTATGAAATGATTCCGGGACCAAAAGCGCAGTTCAGATGCTGTATTTACAAGGAGAGAGAGGTCATCAGACAGAGAGTGAATCTGGCGGAGGGCAAAACGCCGATGGGTGAGAAGCCGGATCATTCCAAGGGACATAAGATTGTTTACGTCATTCCGGCGGCCTGTGAAGAATGTCCGATCGCAAGATATACAGTTACCAATAACTGTCAGAACTGTATGGGCAAGGCATGTTATAATTCCTGTAACTTTGGCGCCATCACCATCGGTATGAACCAGGCGTACATAGACCCTTCCAAATGTAAAGAGTGCGGTAAATGTGCTGCAGCCTGTCCATATAACGCTATCGCAGACCTGATGCGCCCTTGCCGTAAGAGCTGTCCGGTAGATGCTCTGCAGGTGGATCCGGACACAGGCATCGCTATGATCGACGATGAGAAATGTATTTCCTGTGGTCAGTGTATCCACAGCTGTCCGTTTGGCGCCATCGGCTCTGTCACATATATTGTGGATATCATCAACGCCATGCGTGAAGGCAAGAAGGTTTACGCCATGGTTGCTCCGGCACTGGAAGGTCAGTTCGGTGATAAGATTACAATGGCCAGCCTGAAAAAAGCGGCAAAAGAGCTTGGATTTACCGATATGATCGAGCTGGGTCTGGGCGGCGATCTGACGGCGCTTTTTGAGGCAAGAGAGTGGGCCGAGGCCTACAAAGAAGGTAAACAGCTCACCACATCCTGCTGTCCGGGCTTTGTTAATATGGTAAAGAAACATTTCCCGAAGATTGCGGATCACGTTTCCACCACAGTATCTCCGATGTGTGCCGTTTCCCGTATGGTTAAGGCAAAAGATCCGGATGCTGTCACTGTATTTGTGGGTCCTTGTGTGGCTAAGAAGAGCGAGGCTGCTGATTCCGGTATCGAAGGCAACGCCGACTATGTTCTGACCATCGGTGAGTTCCGCGCTATGATGAAGGCTAAAGATGTGGAGCTGGAGCAGGCGGAGAACGATTACCAGCAGGCTTCCGTATTCGGAAAACGTTTTGGCAACAGCGGCGGTGTGACCAACGCCGTACTGGAATCCCTCAAAGAAGAGAATGAGAATGCCGATGTGACTGTAACTGTATGTAATGGCGCGGCTGAGTGTAAGAAAGCACTCCTCATGCTGCAGGCCGGCAAGTTAAAAACAGACTTTATCGAAGGTATGGCATGCGTGGGCGGCTGTGTCGGCGGTCCGAGCAAGCACAAATCCGAGATGGAGACCAAGCGTTTCCGTGATAAGCTGATCAAGGAAGCAGATGGCAGAAACATTCTGGAGAATCTGTCCGAAGTGGATCTGGATTCCTTCTCCATGTACAGACACTAATTAATTCTTGCAATTTAGAATAAGGTCTGATAGAATAGTAGAGCACAATTTACAGACAGGAAGGCAGATAACATCTGCTTTCCTGTATTTTTGGAGATGTACCCAAGTGGTTGAAGGGTCCGCACTCGAAATGCGGTAGGTCGGGCAACCGGCGCGAGGGTTCGAATCCCTCCATTTCCGTAACGACGGCATGGCTTAGGCTGTGCCGTTTTTTTGATACCATCAATTGACGGATCGGACAGAATCATTTTAAAATTATCGTTTATCGACTTATACCCCTTTCTGTGCTATGATTAGGAATGTATGATTTTAGAACAGAAAGGGGTATTTCTATGGGAGATACGTCTGGAAATAAAAAGGGTAAGATAGAGACAGGGAGAGAGAAGCGCATCTGTATGGGAATCCTCGCCCACGTGGACGCCGGAAAGACGACGCTTTCCGAGGGGATTCTCTATCTGACGGGCAGTCTGCGGAAGCTGGGAAGAGTGGACCACGGTGACGCATTTCTGGACAATTTTGCGCTGGAGAGGAGCCGGGGGATCACGATTTTTTCCAAACAGGCGGTGTTTCCGCTGGGAGAGACGGAAGTGACGCTTATCGACACGCCGGGCCATGTGGATTTTTCCGCTGAGATGGAGCGGGCGCTCTGGGTGATGGATTATGCAGTGCTGGTGATAAGTGGCGCCGACGGGATTCAGGGTCATACGGAGACGCTCTGGCGGCTTTTGAGAGCGTATAAGATTCCCACATTCCTTTTTATCAATAAGATGGATCAGGATGGAACGGACAGGGACGCCCTGCTGGCAGAGCTGAAAAAGAATCTGGACGACGGGTGTATTGCTTTTGACGGCGTGCGGCTGCCGCAGGAAGCAGGAACAAAAGACCTGGAAGCTGAAACAGAGAACGCCTGCGACAAAGCGCTGGTCAGCGCCGGCTCGGAAGATATTCTGGAAGAGATCGCCATGTGCGATGAGGATGTGCTGGAGGAGTACATGGAAACCGGAGACATCCGGAGGAGCGATGTGATTCGTTTGATCGGCGAGAGAAAGATATTTCCCTGCTATTTTGGTTCTGCGCTGAAGCTTTCCGGGGTGGAGAACCTGCTCCGGGGACTGGAAGAGTTTACAAAGATGCCGGAGTATCCCGATACGTTTGCCGCTAAGGTATTTAAGATATCCAGAGATGAGCAGGGAAACCGCCTGACTCATGTGAAGGTTACCGGGGGCAGTCTCCGGGTAAAAACCGTTTTTGGGACAGAAGGGAAAGAAAAGGTGGACCAGATCAGGGTTTATTCCGGTGCAAAATACACTTTGCGGGATGAGGCGGAGGCAGGAATAGTCTGCGCCCTGACGGGACTTTCGGAGACGACGGCGGGCCGCGGACTCGGCGAAGAGAAAGATCTGGAGGCTCCTCTGCTGGAACCTGTGTTGAGCCGCAGCGTGATTCTTCCCGAAGGGACGGATGTCCCGAAGGCGCTTCGCCAGCTGAAACAGCTGGAGGAGGAAGACCCGCTTTTGCATGTCGTGTGGAACAGCCGCCTGGAAGAAATCCAGATGCAGCTCATGGGAGAGGTGCAGACGGAAGTGCTGAAAAGTATGATCGCAGAGCGCTACCAGATGGATGTGGAGTTTGGAGCGGGACGCATTATGTATAAGGAGACCATCGCGGATACCGTGACCGGTGTGGGACATTACGAGCCGCTGCGCCATTATGCGGAGGTGCATCTGCGCATGGAACCGGGAGAGAGAGGCAGCGGTCTTGTGTTTGCCACAGACTGCAGCGAGGACGTGCTGGACGGCAACTGGCAGCGACTGATCCTCACACATCTCAGAGAAAAGGAACATCTGGGTGTGCTGGCGGGAATGCCGATCACGGATATGAAGATCACGCTGACAGCGGGAAAAGCGCACTTAAAGCATACGGAAGGCGGAGACTTCCGGCAGGCGACCTACCGGGCGGTGCGCCAGGGACTGATGCAGGCGCAGTCGGTACTTTTGGAGCCGTGGTATGCGTTTCGGCTGGAGCTTCCGGCGGAGCAGGTGGGACGGGCCATGGCGGATATTCAGAAAATGTACGGAACATTTGAGGCTCCGGTCCTGGAAGGAGAGAGGGCGACCCTTTCCGGTCGTGCGCCGGCGTCAGAGATGATTGACTATCCGGCGCAGGTGCAATCCTATACCGGAGGCCGCGGAAGACTGGCGCTTCGGCTGGAAGGATATTTTCCCTGTCATGATCAGGAGGAAGTCATCGAGGCGCTGGATTATGATTGTGAGGGAGATCTGGACAACCCGTCCGGCTCCATCTTCTGCTCCCATGGCGCCGGTTTTTTTGTGCCATGGAATGAAGTGCCGGATCACATGCATATCAGGGAAAAAATGCCGACGGCGGATAGCCTGACGGATGACGCAGGAGCAAATGTATCTTTAAATAAAAGAAATACATCTGGAGCCGATACGTTTTCAGAGGGGAACAACGGATTGCCTGCCGGGAAAAACGATGCGAAAAGCAGCGGCACCTCCTATGCCTCTTCTTATATAGAAGACAAAGAGCTGGAAGAGATTTTTCTCCGAGAGTTTGGAAGCAAAAAACAGCAGGAAGACCGATACCGGGGGTACCGGAAAGGAGTCGTCCGTTCCGAAGCGGAAGCGCCGGGCAGGCGGAGAACGACGGGAGCGGGAACTTCAGCCGGACGAAAGGGAACGACTACATCCGGAGTCCGAAGCGCATCCAGAGCAGAAACTTCGAAATATTCAGGCAACGCCGGAATGCTGTCTGGCCGCAACGAGGAAAAACAGTATCTGCTGGTGGACGGCTACAATATCATCTTTGCCTGGGATTTTTTAAAGGAGCTGGCGGAGACCAGCCTTGAAGCGGCCCGCGGCAAGCTGATGGATATTCTCTGCAATTATCAGGGATTTATCGGAGACACACTTATCGTGGTCTTCGACGCCTACCGGGTGAAGGGAAATCCCGGCGAGATTTTTAAATATCACAATATCCATGTGGTGTACACAAAAGAAGCGGAGACGGCCGACCAGTATATTGAGAAGACGACCCATGAGCTGGGACATAAGCACCGGGTGACGGTGGCTACCTCAGATAATCTGGAACAGGTCATCGTCATGGGACAGGGAGCGAGGAGACTGTCGGCCACCGATTTTCTGGAAGAGGTGGAACACGCAGAACAGGAGATCCGCCGTATAAACAGAGAACGCCGGAATAACGGCAAAAATTATCTGCTGGAACATGCGGACGATGAGACGGCAGAGCTTCTGGAAAACGTACGTCTGGGAAAGACAGATCTGGAAGGAAAAAAATAAAGCGCGGCAGTCGATATCCGCATGGACCGGGATACAGGGACAGGCTGTTCCGGAAGCGTTCCAAATCTTGACTTTTTCACTAGGGTATGATATACATAGAGTTTGGATGCGATAGATTTTGATAAAATATTTCCCGGGTCCGGCATCTTTTCCTGAGAGGATACTGCGGACTCGGATACAAGGAGATAATTATGCTTGAACTAAAGAATATCAGCTATATTGTTGAGGGAGATAAAGAGATTCTCGAAGATGTGAATCTTACGATCAACGACAAGTTTGTCGCTATTACCGGCCCGAACGGCAGCGGTAAGTCCACCCTCGCGAAGCTTATCGCGGGGATCATTCATCCGACTGCCGGAAGGATCATTCTGGACGGGGAGGATATCACAGATCTGAATATCACAGAGAGAGCTAACAAAGGTATCAGCTATGCCTTTCAGCAGCCGGTACATTTTAAAGGACTGAAAGTAAAGGATCTGATCTCCGTGGCTTCCGGAAGGACCATGTCGGTGAAAGAGATCTGCGACGTGCTTTCCGAGGTAGGACTTTGTGCCAGAGATTATGTGAACCGGGAGTTAAACGGCAGCCTTTCCGGCGGCGAGCTCAAGAGGATTGAGATTGCCATGATCCGTGCCAGGGCGACAAAACTTTCTGTCTTTGACGAACCGGAAGCCGGGATCGATCTGTGGAGTTTCAACAGTCTGATTCATGTGTTTGAGGAGCTTCACGAGAAGACAGAGGGAACGATTCTGATCATTTCCCATCAGGAGCGGATCCTCGAGATCGCAGACCAGATTATCGTAATCAACGGCGGCCATG
>DXEQ01000250.1 GCA_019114885.1 Candidatus Anaerobutyricum stercoripullorum | reverse complement strand
GATCACATACGGGCATCTTGATATCATCCGCCGCGCGTCGGAAGTATTTGACAAAGTGATCGTCGGCGTGCTCAAGAATCAGACGAAGACTCCTCTCTTTAATTTTGATGAGAGAGTGGAGATGATCCGGGAAGTGGTGAAAGATTTTCCCAACGTGGAGGTGGTGTCTTTTTACGGACTTCTGATCGAGTTTACCAAGAAGATGAATGCGGATGTGATCGTCCGCGGCATCCGCGCGGTCTCTGATTTTGAGTATGAGCTGATGATGGCGCAGACGAACAAGCAGCTCAATCCGGATGTGGAGACGATGTTTTTTGCGACCAGCGCAAAATATTCATTCTTAAGTTCCAGCACCGTGCGGGAGCTTGCCATGTTTGACGGCGATATCGAGCCGTTTGTGCCGGCGTACGTGCGGGAGAAGATCTGCGAGAAGATTGAAGAACAAAAAAGAAGATAAGATACATTTACGGTGGAGCAAAAAGTGACCGGGAAGGGATCAGGAGGAAAAGAATATGAATATTGATCAGTTAATTGATGAGATTGAAGTGTACATCGACAATTGCAAGACGACAGGCATGTTAAGCGGCGGCAGCATGATCAAGGTCAACAGGGAGGAACTTCTGGCCATGCTGGATGAACTGCGTTCCCAGCTGCCAAGAGAGCTGGCGGAGAGCCGTCATATCATCGAGACCAGAGAGTCTGTTCTGGCGGACGCCCGCGCCAAGGCGGAGCGGATCGTGCAGGACGCAGCCAGAGAGGCCGGTGTGATGATCGATGATAATGAGATTGTCGCCCTCGCCAATATGCGCGCGCAGGAGCTTGTTGACAATGCGCAGAAGCAGGCGGACGATATCATAGACCGCGCCAGGGAGAATTCCAGAACCATGCAGACCGGCGCCCTTCAATACACCCAGAATATGCTTGGGGGTCTGGAATACATGTACAGCAGTATCATCGACCAGGAGAAACAGTATTTTGATTCTGTGATCTCCAAGCTCAGGGAAGAACACCGTCAGATCATGGAGGATAAACAGGAGATCGACCTCCAGCTGGGAAGCGGTATGCGCAGCGCCCGCAGCAAAGAAGATTTTGAAAAAAAGGACGAGGATGACCACAAAGAATAGAGGCGGGATAACCTGCCGGACGGGGAGCTCTCCTGTTTGCCGCAGCAAAAAGGGTGGATGTCTTAAAGCAGGAGACTGCCCGATAAGCCAAACAGTAAGGCGGACAGCAGCGCGCAGATTCCTTTGATGAGGAGATACCGACTCATGGAAAAAGAACAGTCGAAGGTCGTGCTGTAGACCTGTGCCGCCGTGCACAGACCTCCTGCCGCCGTGATGCCGGCCAGAACCATCCCCCGGACCACACCGGTGAGGGAGGGCATTCCGGCCGCGTGAGCAATCCCCGTGGTGATCTCCAGATTGGAGAGAAGGATCTCCATATACGGAGTGCGCAGGGACGGTTCATCGAGGACCAGCCCGAACAGGATGGAAAAGAGCATCATATATATTCCGATGGTAAAGATGATTTCCAGAGAAGACAGCCAGATATCCCGGATGGAGGAGGCTGTCTTTTTTTCTGTGCCGGATTGGCTGCCGACCTGGTTCTGCCGGCTGTGCCGGATTTTGCCCCCGCGGTCGTTTTTTCTGTCGGCGAAAGCCATGGGGCGGACTGCCGCCTTATGCCGGTCTGAGCGTCCGGCCTTTTTGGGGAAGAGAAAACATTTGATAAAGAGGAACAAAAGAGGCAGGTAGACTGACAGCACAAAAAGGGTCCATTCCGTTCCCTTAAAACCGGTTAGAGGTCGGATATAGCCGATCAGGAACATGGGGCTTACAAAGGAACAGAGGGGGAGCAGGATTTCTGCCGTTTTTTTATCAAAAATGTGCTGCTGATAAAAATGCCGCACAAAAACCGCGCCAATGGGGAATCCCGAGGAGAGCCCCAGGAGGAATAAGGCGGCGGACAAAGCCGCATACTGTTTTCCGGGGACGAACTTTTCAGCTGCCCGAAACAGCAGTGAAGGAATATCATAACAGATCCAGAATTTGGACAGAATGATAAACGGAAGAAGAACCGGCACCACGGAGGCCGCCCAGGCGGACAGACCCTTTCCGGCATAAAAAAGGACCAGCCCGGAATGGGTCAGCAGAAAAAAGAAGGCGCCAACGCAGGCAACCTGACAGATTCTCAAAAGGAAGGATGATTTCATGGGCGTTCTCTGTGGCCGGTTTTTGTATATATATGCCTCGCTGCCGGAAAATATACAATTTCCTTGACGGAAGCACTTTCATACGGTAAACTGATAAGGTACGCACAAAAAGCAGACGAACCGGGAGATGCGCTCTCCCGTTTGGATAAGACAGGGGAGAAGATACCTTCTGACCCCGATACATTTATAACAGAGAAGGAGAATTCCAATGAGTAGAGAGATCCCATATAAGATTTATCTGGAAGAAAATGAGATGCCGAAACAGTGGTATAATGTCCGCGCCGACATGAAGAAGAAGCCGGAGCCGCTGCTGAACCCGGCTACGGGCAAGCCGATGACGGCAGAAGAGCTGGGCGTCGTGTTCTGTGATGAGCTGGTACAGCAGGAACTGGACGATACCACACCGTACATCGATATTCCGCAGGAGATTCGCGATTTTTATAAAATGTACCGTCCGTCACCGTTGGTGCGGGCATATTGTCTGGAGAAGAAGCTGGATACGCCGGCAAAGATTTATTACAAATTCGAGGGAAACAACACCAGCGGCAGCCATAAGCTAAATTCCGCCATCGCACAGGCCTATTACGCGAAGAAACAGGGATTGAAGGGCGTGACCACAGAGACAGGAGCCGGACAGTGGGGCACCGCTCTTTCCATGGCCTGCGCTTACCTGGACTTAGACTGCAAGGTCTTCATGGTCAAGGTATCTTACGAACAGAAGCCGTTCCGCCGGGAAGTGATGCGGACCTACGGCGCCAGCGTGACGCCGTCTCCGTCCACTACCACGGAAGTGGGCAGACGGATTCTTGAAGCACATCCGGGCACCACGGGAAGTCTTGGCTGCGCGATCTCCGAGGCAGTGGAAGTGGCGACCGGCAGCGAGGGATACCGCTATGTTCTCGGCAGCGTGCTCAATCAGGTGATGCTGCATCAGTCCGTGATCGGTCTGGAATCCAAGACCGCCATGGACAAATACGGCATTAAGCCGGATATGATCATCGGCTGCGCCGGCGGCGGCTCCAATCTGGGAGGACTGATCGCGCCGTTCATGGGCGAGATGCTCCGCGGAGAGGCTGAGTACAAGTTCATCGCTGTGGAACCGGCTTCCTGTCCGAGTTTTACCAGAGGTAAATACCTCTACGATTACTGCGATACCGGAATGATCTGCCCGTTGGCTAAGATGTACACCCTTGGCAGCGGTTTCATCCCGTCTGCAAGCCACGCCGGAGGACTCCGTTTCCACGGTATGAGTTCCACACTGTCCGAACTTTATGATCAGGGCCTGATGGAAGCCCGCGCAGTGGAGCAGACCGATGTATTTGCCGCCGCGGAAGAGTTTGCCCGCGTCGAAGGTATCCTTCCGGCGCCGGAGAGCAGTCACGCCATCAAGGTGGCCATGGATGAGGCGATAAAATGTAAGGAGACCGGTGAGGAGAAGACGATCCTCTTCGGCCTGACCGGAACCGGATATTTCGATATGACAGCTTATCAGAAGTTCAACGACGGCGAGATGAGCGATTACATCCCGACCGATGAGGAGATCGCCGCAGGCCTTGCAGGAGTCCCGAAGATTCCGGGAATCCAGTAGAAATATTTTCGGGAATATCGGAAATATTAATTAACGTTTATTCTTTGAAAAATAAATAAGCCTTTTTTGGAAACTCAATCTCTGGGTTTGTGACAAAGCTGTGACAAATCCGGAGAAATTTTATAATAGGATTTTTTTCAGGAGGGAGGCAATCATGTTTGATTTAATGGAAATAATATTTCCTGTGATGTTCATACTGATTATTGCGATGATTATATTTACTTTTGCAAAAGGGATTCAGACCTGGCATGACAATAATAACTCTCCGCGTTTAACCGTACCGGCAAAGATTGTCGCAAAACGCCAGAATACCACGCATCACAATCACCCGAATGCAGGCGATGTATCAGGTGCGCATGGATATCATACAACTATCAATACTACATACTATGTTACCTTTCAGGTGGAAAACGGGGACAAGATGGAGATGTCTGTACCTGGTTCAGAGTACGGGATGTTTGCTGAAGGAGACGAGGGCGAACTGT
>DXEQ01000249.1 GCA_019114885.1 Candidatus Anaerobutyricum stercoripullorum | reverse complement strand
CATCGAATATCTGTCAGGATCTGGGATACCAGTCCATTGCATTTCAGGTGGAGGTGATCGGAAAAATCTCTATTTTCATCCTGAGTATCCCGATCATCAATTCCCTGCTGGAGACGATCGAATCTGTGATATGACACTGCGGGACGAAGGCAGGCTGTGGACGGAACATGGAAGAGGAGGACGGTCATGGAGAAGGCAACGGGAAAGAAAAGAGACAGGCAAAAGAAAATGCTGATAGTTTCACTGGGTATCCTGACGGCCGTCATCCTGTCCTTTTCCTGCGGCTGGCTGCCGGTGCGGGCGGCGTATGCGTCATCCGGTGAGGAGAGGTGGGTGGAATCGGAAACATCCAAAAAAGCGAGTCGGGCAGAAGAGCGGGAGGATGAGGAAGAGGAGGAGAACAGCCTGGACATCGACGCACTGTCAAGAGAACTGGAAAGTCTGGAAGAAGACTATGCCTACCCGGATTTTTCCGCCATATTTGACGCTTTGTTGGAGTTTCGTTTCGTGGACGCGCTGGAAGAAGCCGGGGTGTGGCTGGTGGAGACGCTGACGTACGAGATTTCTACTTCCTGGGTGTTGGTGGGGGAACTGATCGGCGTGATCTTATTTGCCGCCGTGTTTGGCAACATTTCCTCCTCCTTCCGGCAGTTTGCCATCGGGGACAGCGGCTTTCTGATTGCGTATTTTATCACATTTACGATCCTCTTTTCCAACTTCACCATCATGGCAGACCTTTTTGCCCGCACGGTGGAAACGCTGTCAAAGCTCCTCAAAATGCTGATTCCCGTGTATACGCTGGCAGTCACCTTAACCGGCAATCTGACAGTGGGCGTGGTCTTTTACGAATACTTTATGATCGTGGTACTGGCGGTCAACTGGCTCTGCCTCACAGTGGTGCTTCCCATGATCCAGTACTACCTTCTGTTAGAGCTTTTGAATAACTTCTCCGCCCGGCCCAACATATCGAGACTTTGCGAGAGTCTGTACACACTGTTATCAAAAAGTCTGAAGTTTCTGTTCGTAGTGTTTTTCGGGTTTCATCTGCTGGAGACGATGGTGGTCCCTTCCTTTGACGCGGCCAAAAACACCGTTTTCAACCGGATCGTGGGGATGATCCCCGGCGCCGGTTCCGTGGTGCAGTCGGTGGCGGGGACGGTCGTGGGGTCTTCCCTCATGATAAAAAATACAATGGGAGCCGCAGCCATCATATTTATCCTGCTGTTTCTCGCCATCCCCATCGTCAAGCTGCTCTTGTACTGCCTTTTTTACCTGCTGCTGTCCATCTTTCTGGAACCCGTGGCGGACGAGCGTTTCATCCGGTGTATCAGCGCGGCGCAAAAAGGTGGCATGCTGCTGGTATATACGTTGGGGATCACGGCGGCGTTATTTATCCTCACCATAGCGGTCACATCGCTGGCGACCAACAAGATATAAAAAGCAAAGAGAGGCGGTGTCCATGGAATATCTGAAAGACTGGCTGAAAACCATCCTCTATATGAACGTTCTCCTGCTCGTCTGCGACAGCCTGATCCGGAACACAAAGTACGAAAATTATCTGCGGTTTTTCTCCGGATTTCTCATGATGCTCTGCCTCGTCAAACCACTCATTGACGTTGCGGGAGCCGGGCAGTACATGGACGCTTCCTATATTCTCAATCAGATGAAAAATGAGTGGCACATCATCGAAGAATCCGAAGATTTAAGCAAAATGAAAAAAGACATCCAGGACGAATACGAGCAGACGATACAGAAGCAGGTGAAAAGACTCGCCGCTTCTTTTTTCATTGAGGCGACGAAAATCCGGGTTCGCTGGGAGAGTGAAGGAGATGCCATAAAGAGCCTGCGTGTGGAGGGCAGGGAGAGCGGGGAGGAGGGTAAGACCCCGCAGATTCATGAATTCCGGGAGGCGTTGACGGAAGTCTATGATCTGGAATCCGGGAATATAGATATAAAGATCAGAGACTGAAAAGGCAGGGATACATTTTCACAGGGCAGTGAAAAGGAGGACAGGACCGGTATGGAGAAAAAGGAAAAGAAAAAAATAACATGGAAAGACTTCGGTGTGGAGAAGATTCTCCTGATCGCCATCGCCGGCATCATTCTCCTTGTGACAAATTTTTCGGAACGGCGGGAGAGGGAGGAGCCGGAAAAAGCGTCCGAAGAACAAAAAACGGCGGCAGTCAGTGAAAATGAAGCATATATTGAGAGTCTGGAAAATAAATTAGTACATATCCTGGAAAAAGTAGACGGGGTGGGACAGGTGGAGGTGATGATCACTTTAGAAGCTTCCAGAGAATCCGTTTTAAACAAAGACGACACAGAGGAACTGGAAACAGAGACAGAAACATCCGACGGGACAAAAAATGAACGGCGAAACAGCAGAAGAGAAAATGAGACGGTCCTCTCCGATGAGACCGGAGAGTCGGCGCCTTATGTGATCAAAGAGCTGGAACCGGCGATCGCCGGCGTAGTCATCGCCTGCGAAGGGGCAGACGACAACACGGTGGCAGCGGCGGTGACCGGGGCAGCGCAGGTTCTTTTTGGAATATCAGTCAATCGCATTCAAGTTCTGAAAATGGAGGTTCATCAATGAAAAAAATATTCAAAAGTAATCAGATCGCGATCACATCCCTGGCGATCATGATCGCCGTGGCAGGTTATCTGAATTTTACAAAATCAGAAGCGCCGTCCGCCGTCAGCTACGATGCGGCGGAAGAATCCCTCGACACCATTGACACGATGGACATTTCCGACGGCGACGCCCTCATCAGCGAAAAAGTGGACGACGAGATTCCCACAGAGGAGACGGAGACCATCGGCGACGCTGTGCTCACCCAGGCGCAGGTGGGAGAATATGTGGCGGGCGCCAAGATGGAGCGGGAACAGACCCACTCCAAAACCCGTGATTCCCTGAATGAGATTATAGAAAATGAAACCCTCGGCGACGCGGAAAAAGAAGAGGCCGTCGCCAAACTGACCCGGCTGGCCGAGGTGATAGAAAAGGAGGCCGCCACCGAGCAGCTTCTCGACACAAAAGGTTACGGCGACTCCGTGGTGTCCATCGGCGACGACAGCGTGGACGTGGTATTAAACTACGACGAACTCAGCCAGGCAGAGAGAGCACAGATCGAGGATATCGTCACCCGAAAGACCGGATGCAGCGTCAGCCAGATCATCATCAGCCGGATGGATGTGGCGGAAAGCTGACCGGAATCCCGGCGGCATTGTAAGCGGAGCCTTTGTTTCACAGACCAGAAAACGGATATCTGTGAGGCAGAGGCTTCATTTTTGTAAAAAAATAAAATTTTTTGTCCCCAAAATCCTTCCCCGATTGTTATATTTATAAGGAGGTTAACCTCAAGGAGCGCGCATATGATAACATATTTACAATTATTGGATACACAGCAGGAAAAAACGGTCTTTGCCGTCCTGTATGAGAAGTATCACCGGCAGCTGTACAACAGGGCGAT
>DXEQ01000248.1 GCA_019114885.1 Candidatus Anaerobutyricum stercoripullorum | reverse complement strand
CTTTGTGATATCCGGCTCTGAACCACACGAGCTGCGCTTTTCGCATAACGTTACAGCCCCAGTTCTTCCACCCAATTCCTCATTTCGGCGTCTGTATCTTTTCTGGAGAGCAGCCGTCCGCCTGCGATGGCAAGCTGCGGATACCTTTTCTTCATATCGTTGATGGCATAGTCAATCCCGCTGCCACCGGAGGTGGCGAAGATCACGATCTTCTTTCCGGTCAGATCGTTCGATTCTATAAATGTATTGACCACCCTCGGCGCCACGCCCCACCAGATCGGGAATCCGATAAAAATGACGTCGTAGTCACCGGCGTGGGAATCATTGTCCGCCATCTCCGGACGGGATGTCTCATCGGTCATCTCCAGACTGCTTCTGGACTGCTTGTTGTTCCAGTCCAGATCTTCCTTCGTGTATGCCTGCGCAGGTCTGATCTCATAAAGATCAGCGCCTGCCGCCCTGGCCAATGTCTCTGCAGCGCCGGCGGTCACGCCGCTGGCGGAAAAATACGTCACTAATACTTTGCTCATAATGTCAGTCTCCCTTCTTCTTTCGAATTAATGGCTTCTCAGGTTTCACAGCGGCAACGTGCTGACCCTCTTCTTTCAGGGCACTCCTGTTGCCGCCTCATTTACATCGTAACACAAATCCGTCCTCCCTCAACGGCAGTCACCGGGAGAGGAACTCCTGATACATCTCATACGTGCGCCGGTCAAAGCAGCAGAAGATGATCTCTATCTCGTAATCCTCATGCTCCCTCATCCACTGCAGCACTGTCTCCGCGGCGATGGGAACCGCCTCCTTAAGCGGATAGCCGTACACACCGGTGGAGATGGCCGGAAACGCGATGCTTCCGATCCCATGGGCTTTCGCCAGTTCCAGGCAGTTCCAGTAGCAGTCCGCCAGAAGCTCCGCGTCCTTATGACTGCCCGAGTAGACCGGCCCCACCGTGTGGATCACATGGGCCGCCGGCAGATCATATCCCTTCGTAATCTTCGCCTGCCCGGTCTCACAGCCGTGAAGCGTCCGGCACTCTCGAAGCAGCCCCGGACCGGCCGCCCGGTGGATTGCTCCGTCCACACCGCCTCCGCCCAGCAAAGAGCGATTGGCCGCATTGACGATACAGTCCACGGCAAGCTTCGTGATATCTCCCTGACAGATGAATACCTTCTGCCTGTCCGCCCCGCCTTTGATCCGTATCTCTTTTTTCTCTATTCTGTCCATAACTGCACCTCCCATACATCAAACAAGAATCCGTACCTCAGGTTATCACATCAGATCCCACAGCCGTTCATACAGCCTGCGGTACGTATCGTACCCTTCCCGGTACACATCCGCATTTGCCGCGTCCGGCAGATACACCCGCTCATCCATGAGGGCGAAACGCCCGCAGGCTTCCTCCAGAGACGGCAGCACGCCGGTTCCCACAGCGGCGAGCAGGCAGCTGCCCAGGCAGGCCTGTTCCTTTACCCGGCTGACACGGACCGGCTTGCCCAGAATATCCGCCTGCATCTGCATCCACTGCGGGGATGCCGTCGCCCCGCCGGAGGCAATGATCTCCGGGGCGTCGATTCCCAGCTCCTGCAGGATGCCAAGGCAGTCTCTGAGGCTGTAAGTCACTCCTTCCATGACCGCCCGCAGAAAATGTCCCTGTTCCTGTCCCAGTGTCATGCCGAAAAATACGCCTCTGGCATCCGGATTCATATGCGGTGTCCGCTCCCCGGAGAGGTAAGGCAGATAGATAAGCCCGTCTGCTCCCGGTGAAACCGCCGCCACTGCCGCGTTGATCTCCTCGTAGCTGCCCACGCGAAATACTTTATTCTTCGCCCAGCTTAACGACATGCCGCTGCACAGCGTCGCGCCGAAGATCGTCCATGCGTTCCGTATGGCATGGCAGAATGTATTGGTCCGCAGCTTCTTATCGTATGCCGGCCGGGAGGAAAAGGCGGAGATCTGTCCGCCGGTCCCGATATTGCTGATGATCCGTCCGGGTCCGATGACGCCGTTACCGATACTCTGGGCCGGCTGGTCGCCGCTGCCGTAGATCACCGGAATTCCGGCAGGCAGTCCGGTCTGCGCCTCGCACTGCGCCGTGACAGTCCCCGCAATGTCGGCGGACTCATGCACCTTCGGAAACATCTGCGGCGGCAGATGGAAACGGTCGATCACTTCCCATGCCCAGTCCCGCTCTCCCGTGGCAAACAGGGTGGTGGAAGAAGCGTCCACCACCTCCGCGCCGATCTCCCCGGTCATCTTATAGCGGATATAATCTTTGGGGCTTAGAAAATGTGCCGCCCTGGCAAAGATCTCCGGCTCCTGCTCCCGCACCCACAGAAGGGACGGAAAAGCAAAACCGCTGCTCACCCGGTTGCAGAACACATTTCCCATATCCTCTTCGGAAAGTACAGCGCCAATCTCCTCAAGCTGCCGGTCGGCCCGCTGATCCAGCCAGATCACAGCCGGACGCACCGGCTGCCCCTTGGCATCCGTCAGCACCATGCCATGCATCTGCCCGGAATATCCGACCGCACAGACCGACCGGTACGCTTCCCTGTAATGGCTCTCCAGCCAGCGAAGCACTCTGACCAGAGACTCCCACCACAGCGCCGGACTCTGCTGCGCCCAGCCCGGATGGGCGATATCCACCCCGTATTCTTCTGCCCGCACAGCGATCACGCCCTGCTCCGCATCAAAAAGCATGGCTTTCACGCTGGATGTGCCCAGATCAATTCCCAATATCGTCCGCATCGTTCTCCTCTTTCTACACAGCGTATCAGCAGTTTCGCGCATCCCGCTCATGGACCAGCATCCCGGAAAACGGTTCCGTCTGGAACATGTCCGAGAAAATGTGACATTTACACAGGAAAAGGTAATAAATATTTTTGCCGCAATGACGCAGCGTCTCGAAGTTCGCCTGTCCCTTCGCGATCATCACATCCGCTTCCTCCATCAGCGAGGCGGCCTCATCGGACAGCTCCGGCAGCCAGGTGCCCGCCACATCGTTGCCGTTATCCGCCACATAGGCAGCCTGATCGAGCCCCACCTGCAAAGCATCCTCCCGGGTGGCGTCATTGAGGGCTTCCTTGCCGCGCACCACTGCCGCAATAGAGATATGCGGATACTGCCGCCCGATCTCCTGCAGCAACAGTTTATCCAGCAAAACCTCCCCGCAGTTATCCGTAAAAAAGACCAGTTTCTCTGCCTGCTCCAGGTCCTGCCGCAGGCGGTCATAAGTTGCCTCATCCACCTTCTGTTCTCCTGCCCGGCCAAGGAGCTCGCCGAGCGCTTCCTCATCCACATGTTTCATGGCGCCAAAATCAATGTAATTGCCCGTCATGGACAGCTGCAGCGCCATCTTAAGCGGATCTTCCGCCTCCGCGATCTGCCGGCGAAAATCCTCTTCCTTTTGCAGCATCACCTCATTAAAATGCCGCTTGATCTCGCCGTAATCGTCGGCCTCGCCGAACATTTCCATCCGCACCCGGTCAATATCCCGGACGATCACCGGAATGGCGTCACTCTTTGGCGCCTGTGCCATCAGCGACAGCACCCGCTGCATATACGCAATCTTATCTTCCTCCGGGGCGTCCGCCGGATACTTCACCAGGTATTTCTCACAGGTGCAGGTGATGCACTCCGGCCTGAGACGCGTGATCTGTTCTGTATTTGTTGCTTTTGTATTCATGGTACATCTCCTCATCTCATTGAAAACATCATATTCTACCTGCATTTTACTATATTTCCCCAGACCGCGCAACGACACTTTCCGCATAAGGAGATGCACAGCAGCCCGCGAACCGCTGGCAGCGGTCGCCAGCGATCACCTGACAGTAACTGCCAGCGGAATTTTTTTGATGCGCCGTTGACATTTCCTCTTTTCCGTGCTAGTGTAGTAAAGGATATATTCCCCGCTTCCGGGGAACAATATAAAAACCTGTGAGGAAGAGTAAGTACCTTTTACGGATGCTTTCCAGAGAGCCGCAGACGGTGGGATTGCGGCATGTCAGAGTAGAGGGGAATGGACTTCTGAGGGCGAGCTGAAAAGAGACCGGCCGCACACGGCTGTGACCGCGCGGCGTAAGGCGTGCATGGCACAGACCACAGCAGTCTGGTATGTACGGCATGAGTAGGCAAGCCGGAGATTCGACTCCGTTATCAAAACAAGCATATGTCAGTATGCATGAGTGGGCGCATGATCGCGCCAAGCCGGGTGGCACCGCAGGAGTATTATAGAAATGTATCGCTCTTGTCCCTGCAATATTTTGTGAGGGACAGGAGCTTTTTTTGTTTCATAAAATATTCCGTTGGAAATACTTTGAAACAAAAAGCCCGCCGGGCGGGATGCGCAGGCGCGCGCAGCAGCAATTTGTCGCAAAAGCGACCGCGCTCGGCGCAAGTTCCACTTGCGGAGTTCTGATATAAGAAAGGAGTATATAGATGAAACTGGAAAATTATGAAGTACATTTGCCAAATTATTCAATCGGCAATCAGATTTACGATAAGATCGGGCCTGTCTGTGAATCCTACGGCTCAAAAGTGCTGGTCATCGGAGGCGAGAAAGCGCTGGCGGCGGCCTACGATAAGATCGCCTCTTATGTGGAGAAAACAAATCTTGTGATCATCGGCAAGGAACTGTTTGGAAAGGACTGCACCTACGCCACGGTGGAAAAGCTGCGAAAGCTTCCGTCCTATCAGGAGGCGGACATGGTATTCGGCGTGGGCGGCGGCAAGGCGCTGGACACGGTAAAATGTCTGTGCATCACCGATGACAAGCCGGTGTTCGCTTTCCCGACCATCGCCTCCAACTGCTCCGCCTGTACTTCCGTATCCATCATGTACAATGAGGACGGCACATTTTTAAAACCACATTTCTTTGTGCGGCCGGTGATGCACGCTTTCATCGACACGGAGATCATCGCCAAGGCGCCGAGCCAATACATGTGGGCCGGTATCGGGGACACTTACGCCAAATATTATGAGGCCACCATCTCCTCCCGGGATGAGCGGCTGGAACACTTTACTTCCCTCGGTGTGGCCGTAAGCCGCATGTGCCGCGACCCGCTCTTAGATTACGGCCCGAAGGCTTTTGCCGACCATAAGCAGGGGCTGTGTACCTACGATGTGGAGCAGGTCATCCTCTCCATCGTGGTGACCACGGGTATCGCGTCCATCTTCCTGACCAAGGACTTCACGCCGGACTATAACAGCGGTCTGGCTCACGCCATCTTTTACGCCATGACCTCTTATCCGGTCATCGAGGAACGGCATCTCCACGGCGAGGTGGTGGGCTTCGGCGTTCTGCTGGCGCTGCTGGTGGACGGCCAGTACGACGAGTTCGAAAAGGTCTACGCCCTGAACCGGGCCATCGGCCTCCCTGTCTCACTGGAACAGATTGAGATCACAGAGGAACAGTGGGAAGAATGTGTGACCCGCATCCCGGATATGTCCGACGTAAAACATTATCCATACCGGGTGACAGAGGAAATGTTACAAAAAGCCATGGATTATCTTCGAAAAAAATAAAAAGGAGTCATCATGAAAAATAAAAAATCAACCGCCATCCTTCTCGGCGTATCTTTCGTATGGTTCACCACCCATTTCGGCGGCGGCTTCGCCTCCGGCGCGCAGATCTACAGCTATTATGTCCGGTACGGCATCTGGTGCCTGCTCATGCCGGTCTTTGCCATGCTGTACAACGCGGTATTTTTCGCCTACAGTCTGCGCTTCGCCAGAAAACACGAGGTCTACGACTACCGCTCTTATAACAATGCATTTTATGGGAGATTCGCACCGGTCTTCTCCAACTTATTCGAGGTGCTCTACCTCTGCGTCATGTGCGTGGCTCCGGCTGTCGCCTTTGCCACCGGCGGCGCGACCTTAAGCGCCCTGACCGGACTGCCTTATCTGCTGTGTACCTTTATCATCGGCGTCTTCATCTTCGTGGTCGCCATCTTTGGCACAGATCTGGTGCGCCGGGTCGCATCGGTGCTATCCATCTGCATCATTGCCGGGCTGCTGATCGTGTATATCCCGAATATCATAACCGGCCTGCCGCAGATTACCGACGCCATGGGCGCCATGACCGCTCAGAAGCTGCCGCTTCCGGACGCGCTGTACTCCGCCTTTATCTACGGTACCTTCCAGCTGTCCAACATCGCGGTCTTCGTGCAGCACGCCAAATCCTTTGAGAAACCGGGCGACGCCATCAAGAGTATGGGCGTCGGCTTCGTCATCAACGCGCTGATGATGGTCATGGTCGTTCTCGGCCTCATGACCGTCTACACCAACCCGGAAGCCGCCACCCAGGACGTGCCAACTCTCTTCATGGTACAAAACGGCGTGGGCGCCTCCTTCATGACGCCGCTCATCTCCATCCTGATCATCCTGGGCGCCGTATCCACCGCCGTCAACATGGTGGCCACCATGGTAAAGCGGCTCTGTAAAGACGACCGCCAGACATCCGCCAGACAGGCGGAAGCGACCAGCGCGGGCGCAGCAGCGTCAGCAGCAGACGCCACGGACGCAGAAGCGGCCATCCCTTACCCGGCCGCCGCGAAGCACCGCCGCTGGAACATCTCCGGCAAGGAAGTCCTCGCCGCCTTCCTCTGCTGCATCGTGGACTTCGGCATCGCCCAGTTCGGCCTGCTGACCCTCATTCAGAAAGCCTACAGCAGCATCGCCTATCTGGCCATCCCGGTGATTCTCATCCCGTATGTGATTCACATGGTGGTGACGAGGATGGATACGAAGGATAAAAAGCAATAACGCATTCAAAACAAAAATAATACGCCCCCTTTCAAACAGCAGGCTTATCATTATTTTACCTGGCTGCCCGAAGGGGAGCGTATTAATAAAACTTGTCACTCCGGGCAGAGCCGATTGTTTAAGGCTCTGCCCTTATTTTCTTTTTCAATACTTACGGCACGTATTTTTCAATCACACAGGCATGTTTCTTACTCTTTCTGTCGTAAGAAATCCCCACCAGAAGAAGATTATCTTTATATTCTTCCAGCGCTCCTGCATATTTTCTTTAATCTGCTGTATGGCTCCCTGTGGAGACTGGTCCCATTTAAGTTCAACCAGAAGTGCCGGTTTATCAGTACATTTTCTCGGAATAAATGCCAGATCAGCAAATCCTTTTCCTGCCGGACACTCCCTTCCATCCGCTGTACTCTACAGCATTCTTGAATTCATCTGCGATTTCCTGATTTGGAATATATACTTCCTTCTGCTGCGAATCATAGGCCAGATAGCCAAGATGAATCAGTAGTGTCAGGACGTCATCCCTGTTCTTGATGTTCGACATATCGTTCTGGAAAGTTCGCGTATTCATCTTACATCGCAGTCCGCCTAACATGGCGATGATTGCTTCTCGCAGTCCGTCCAGATTCATATCAATATACAGTTTCAGAGATTCATACGTCTCTGTATCTGTCCAATAATCATCGAATTCTCCGTTTTTCACCGCCTGCATGATGGAGTTTGGATTGTATACAGAATTCATACGACTAAACGAGTATCCATCGTACCACTTTCTGGCTTCGTCAAAATCCAGATGATGCTTTTTACATAATTCCATTACTTCCTTTTCAGAAAAACCGACAAATTCAGCCAGTTGCATCGGCTGTATCATCGTATATTCCCGAAAATCTGTCAAAGCAGACTGTGTACCATATTTTTTTATAGGGAGAATACCTGTCATATATGCCGCCTCGATCATCTTGTCCGTGATGCTGCTCTTAAAAAGTCCCCGAAGAAGCTGC
>DXEQ01000247.1 GCA_019114885.1 Candidatus Anaerobutyricum stercoripullorum | reverse complement strand
GTCTCCGGCACGCTTGTGATCCTGAGCGCTGGTCATACATTTGACCGTCTTTCCGTCACAGAACGCCAGCACGGAAACTTCCCGTCCTGTCATGAATTCCTCGATGACCATCGTATTGCCGGCGTCACCGAACTTTTTCTCTTCCATGATGGTCTTCACGCCTTCTTTTGCCTCTTCCAGCGTATTGCAGATCAGCACGCCCTTGCCCAGCGCCAGTCCGTCCGCCTTCAGCACGATCGGCATCTTGGCGGTCTCCAGGTAGGCAAGCGCCTCCTCTCTGGAAGTAAAGTTCTCATAGGCCGCCGTCGGGATATGGTATTTCTTCATGAGATCCTTGGAAAATGCCTTGGAACCCTCAATAATAGCAGCGTTCTTTCGCGGTCCGAATACCCGGAGTCCCTCCGCCTCAAAAGCGTCCACAACGCCGCCCACCAGCGGATCATCCATACCGATGATAGTCAGATCGATGGCCTTCTCCTTCGCGAAAGCCACCAACTTATCAAACTCCATGGCTCCGATATCCACACATTCCGCGTACTCCGCAATGCCGGCATTGCCCGGCGCGCAGTAGATCTTGTCCACTCTGCTGCTCTTTGCCACTGCCCAGGCAATGGCATGCTCTCTTCCGCCGCTTCCTACAATTAAAACCTTCATCGTATCTCCTCCATTACTCCTCTATGGTTACTTTTCTTCCGTCCACATGGACTTTTCCATTGGCAATGAGGTCAATGGCCTTCGGCAGGATGATCCACTCCGCCTGTTCCATGATCCTCCTCTGTAGAACCTCCGGCGTATCGTCCTGTTCCACCATCACCGGCTTCTGCAGGATGATCGGACCGGTATCCGTGCCCTCATCCACAAAATGTACCGTCGCTCCGGAGACCCGCACGCCACGGGCCAGCGCTTTCTCGTGGACATGAAGTCCGTAACAGCCGGTGCCGCAGAAAGACGGGATCAGAGACGGATGGATGTTGATGATCCGGTTCTCAAACTCCTGAATCACACACGGAGGCACCACCACAAGATAACCGGCCAGAACGACCAGATCGATCTTATGTTCTTTTAATGTATCTAACAGAGCCTGATTGAACTCCTCTCTGGAAGGATAGTCCTTCGGGGAGACAACCAGCGCCTCTGCGCCGTATTCATCAGCCCGGGTCAGGGCATACGCACCTGCATTATTACTGATCACCACCGCGATCTGCGCGTTGGTGATCCGCCCGTCGGAAATGGAGTCCATGATGGCCTGCAGGTTCGTTCCTCCTCCGGAAACCAGTACCGCCAGTCTTAACATATGGTCACTCCCTTTTCTCCCGCTTCCACTCTGCCGACGATCCATGCGGTCTCACCGGCCTTTCTCAGCGCCTCAACCGCCGCGTCCGCATCGGAAGCATCCAGTGCCAGCATCATACCGATGCCCATATTATACGTATTGTACATCATCTCTTCCGCGATATCGCCCTCTTTTGCCAGCAGCCGGAAGATGGCAGGAACCTCATAGCTGTTCTTGTCCACCACAGCCCGCACGCCGTCCGGGAGCATCCTCGGGATATTCTCATAGAAGCCGCCGCCGGTGATATGGCTGCATCCCTTGATGGTGATACCGGCCTGTTTTACCGCCTTCAGCGCCTTCACGTAAATCTTCGTCGGAGTGAGGAGCGCCTCTCCGAGCGTCATACCCAGCTCTTCTCTATATTCGTTCAGGGCCTCCTTTTCCATCGGGAATACCTTTCTCACCAGAGAATATCCGTTGCTGTGGATACCGGAGGACGCGATTCCCACCAGCACATCGCCGGCCTTGATCTCCTGTCCGGTGATCATATCCTTCTTATCGCAGACGCCCACGGCAAAACCTGCCAGGTCGTACTCATCCTCCGCCATCAGGCCCGGATGTTCCGCTGTCTCTCCGCCGATCAGCGCGGCCTCGGACTGCAGACAGCCTTCCGCCACACCTTTTACCAGTTCTGCGATCTTCTCCGGATAGTTCTTGCCGCAGGCGATATAATCCAGGAAAAACAGCGGTTCTCCGCCCGCACAGGCAATATCGTTGACACACATGGCCACACAGTCGATGCCCACCGTATCGTGTTTGTCAAGAATCATGGAGAGCTTCACCTTTGTACCGCAGCCATCTGTTCCGGACAAAAGCACCGGCTCCTCCATCTCTTTGATCTTACTTAAAGAAAATGCACCGGAAAAACCGCCGAGACCTCCCAGTACCTCCGGGCGCATCGTTTTTTTCACATGTTCCTTCATCAGTTCCACGGACTTGTAACCCGCTTCAATATCCACGCCTGCATTCTTATAATCCATAACGGACTCCTTTCCTCCCTGATTATCATTTGCTGAATCTTCTTTATCAATCCTGCTCACATAAAGCAAGGGAAGGGGGCAAAATACAATCTGCCCCCATGACAACCTACATCTGTTTCACGTATTCTTTATATCCGATGGAATCCAGCTTCTCCGCCTTCTCCACCACCTGGTTTTTGAGCTTCTCAGAGTACTCTTTCAGACGGCCCAGAAGTGCCTCGTCGGATGTGGCGAGAATCTTGGCTGCCAGAATACCCGCGTTGGCCGCGCCGTTGATGGCCACTGTCGCCACCGGGATACCGGTCGGCATCTGTACGATGGAATACAGGGAATCCACGCCGCCCAGATCGGAAGTCTTCATCGGCACACCGATGACCGGCATCGGGAAAATAGCCGCGCACATACCCGGCAGATGCGCCGCCTTGCCTGCGCCGGCAATGATCACCTTATAGCCCTTCTCCTCCGCGGACTTCGCATACTGAAAGAACTCCTCCGGCTCTCTGTGCGCGGAGATGATCGTCATCTCAAAATCAATGCCAAGCTCCGCCAGAATATCCGCTGCCTTGCTCATAACCGGCATATCGGAATCGCTTCCCATTACAATACCTACTTTTGCCATAATATCTTCTTCCTTTCTCTTATCTGCCGCAGATGCACCGGCTCTTCCTCCATGCTGCATCCGCTTCGTAATGTATGTTACAAATCTATTGTTCCATCCACATTTTCTGATAATTGTGCCGTTCTCGCACGTTCTGTTCCTTTTCTCA
>DXEQ01000246.1 GCA_019114885.1 Candidatus Anaerobutyricum stercoripullorum | reverse complement strand
CCGAAGGTGCTGGAAATTGTGGATGAAGAAACGATGGCAGGCAGCAGGGTGTATACATTGGGAGAAAAATGCCAGGCGGTATCTGCCCGGGTGCGGGCAAAGAAATCGGGAACAGTCAAA
The DNA here is from genome assembly GCA_019114885.1 of Candidatus Anaerobutyricum stercoripullorum. Taxonomy (GTDB): domain Bacteria; phylum Bacillota; class Clostridia; order Lachnospirales; family Lachnospiraceae; genus Anaerobutyricum; species Anaerobutyricum stercoripullorum. The sequence continues at coordinate 3,240 of DXEQ01000246.1, read as the reverse complement.
GTGACCTGCCGGATCGGCGATAAAAAAAGTACTTTTAAGGTGAAAGTAAAAGTAAAAGATAAAGAGAAGAAACCGGCAAAAACAAAGATAACGGGTCTGAAAAGAAAAGGAAAGAAGGCGCTGAAAGTTGTCTGGAAAAAGAAAAAGAATATTTCCGGCTACCAGATCAGCTATGCATATAATAAAAAGTTCCGCGGAGCAAAAAAGGTTGTTGTGAAGAAAGCGGCAGTGACGTCCAAAACGATTAAGAAACTGAAAAGAAAGAAACTTTGCTTTGTCAGAATCCGTACATACAAAAATGTGAAGAGTGGTAATAAGACGACGAAAATGTATTCCAAGTGGTCTCCTGTGAAAAAAATCAGGATGAAATAGTGTCAGAAGCGCCGGAGGAAAGACGGAACGTATCCTGATATAAAATAACAGAGAATCAAAACGCCGGGAACCTGTGTGATCTGTAAAACACAGGTTCCCGGCTGCTTTTTTGCCGGTCGGGTTATGCTGACTGGTTTGTCCGCACGGTTTGCGCGTTATTTCAGATACATCCTTGCTTCATACGGACGCAGCAGATCGGCCTCTTCCATGTCTTTGTAGTTGGAGAGGAGCAGCCGGCTTCCTTTTGGTACGAGGGAGTCGGCGTCAATGCGGCGCTCATTACCGTAGAAATTACAGATGACAGTGAGAGTCTGGCTGTCGTCTGTCCGGCGGTAGGCGAAGATCTCCTCGTCCTCTGGCAGAAGCATCTCAAAAGCGCCGTCAACTATGACCGGCGTTTCTTTGCGCAGATGAATCAGCTTCTTGTAATAAGAGAATACGGAATCTTCATCATGCACCTGAGACGCCGCGTTGATGGTAGTGTAGTTCGGGATGACGGGCATCCACGGGGTTCCGGTGGTGAAACCGGCCTGCGGGCCGTCGTTCCACTGCATCGGGGTCCGGGCATTGTCACGGCATTTGGCACAGAGAGACTGCAGAATCTTCTCCTCAGACCATCCCCTTGCCTTGAGCACCCTGTAGGCGTGCATGGTTTCCACATCCTTGTAAGCGTCGATGGAGGAAGGGAGAGGGATGTTTGTCATACCCAGCTCTTCGCCCTGATATACATACGGGGTACCCTCCATACCGTGGAGCAGAGTGGCCAGCATCTTGGCGGAGACTTCACGGTATTCTTCGCTGTCGTTACCCCAGCGGGATACGATGCGCGGCAGGTCGTGATTGTCCCAGAAGAGACTGTTCCAGCCTTTGCCGTGGAGCTCTGTCTGCCACTTGTTCATGACTTCTTTGAACTGGAGGAGCGGCAGAGGGCGGAGATCCCATTTGGTGCCGTCCGGGTCCTGATCCAGACAGATGTGCTCGAACTGGAAGACCATGGACATCTCGCTGCCGTCCGGGTTGCTGTATAAGAGCGCGGTTTCCGGGGTGGCGCTCCATGTCTCGCCCACGCTGACGAGGCCGGCTTTGCCGAAGGTGCTGGCGCTCATTTCCCGGATATAGTCGTGGAGCTTCGGACCGTTGACCATGATCTTCTCATCCGGCACCTTTCCCACGTGATCGATGACGTCCAGACGGAAGCCCTCGATGCCGCGGTCGATCCACCAGTTGATCATATCATAAAGTGCCTGGCGCAGCTTCGGATTGCTCCAGTTCAGATCCGGCTGTTTTGTGGAGAACTGATGCATATAATACTGTCCCAGTTCCGGAACCCACTGCCAGATGGAACCGCCGAAGCTGGCGGTCAGATCGTTGGGAGGGCAGCCCTCCACGCCGTCCCGCCATACATAGTAATCGTGATATGGGTTATCTTTTCCTTTCAGCGCTTCCTGGAACCAGAAATGCTCGTCGGAGGTATGATTGAGCACAAGATCCATGATGATGCGGATGTGATGCTTTTTCGCTTCCGCAATCAGACGGTCCATATCGTTCAGGCTGCCGAAGATCGGGTCGATATCCTGATAATCGGAGATATCGTAACCGTTATCCTCCTGCGGGGAACAGTAAACCGGGGAGAGCCAGATGGCGTCGATGCCCAGCTCCTCCAGATAGTCCAGATGTGCGATGATACCCGGAATATCACCGATACCGTCTCCGTTGGTATCCTGAAAAGTCTTCGGGTAGATCTGATAGATGACTGATTTTTTCCACCATTTGTTGTCCATGTGTGTATTTCCTTTCTGCTATCGTATTTTTATGATGAATCTGTTTTTATATTTTTGCATGTTTGTCCGTTTACCGGAACGGCAATCTGTGCCGTTAAACGGTTCGCGGCGCACAGCAGCTCTCCCGGATGCGCAGGGTGCAGGGGAGGGTGATGCGCACCGGCGGCATCTCCGTATCGTCCGGATTGCCGGCCATCTGGGTCACGTAGCGGGCGGCATATCTTCCCATCTGGAAGGCGGGCGCGTGGATAGTGGTCAGCGGCGGGTTCAGGAAGGCGGCGGCACTGATATCATCAAAGCCGATGATGGAGACGTCATCCGGAACGCGATACTCGTACTTGTAGAAGGCACGCATGGCGCCGATGGCCACGGGGTCGCTGGCGGCAAAGACGGCGGTCGGAAGAGGAAGGCGTCCCTCCCGGTGATCCCGGATCAGTTCTAGCGCCATGTGATAGCCGGATTCCACGGAGAACTCCTGCTCTTTCAGATAAGGCTCCCAGATCAGGTTGTGCTGGGTGCAGTAGCGGACAAAGGCGTCCCGCCGCTCTTCAAAATAGATGGATGCGTCCGGCAGATGTTCCTGACCGCCCAGATAGGCGATCCGCTCATGGCCGAGGCCGGTCAGGTAATCCATGGCGTCATAGACGGCCTGCCCGAAGTCCAGAGTGATGGCGTTGCAGTTGATCTGCGGAGTGCGCATGTCCAGAAACAGGACCTGGGAGGACAGCTCCTCGAACTTTTGCCGCTGTTCTTCGCTGTATTTGCCGATACAGAGGAGGGCGGACACATTTTTTAAAGTATCCATGTAGTTGGGGTCGCTCTCAAAGGCCCGGATCACTTCAATCTTCTTCTCCGCGCAGTATTGCTCGATGCCGTTGCGGATGTCCTGATAATAGGGGTCCTCCGTCTCGTCCAGCAGAGAGATCCACTGAAAGATACCGATGGTCCCGGCGGAGGCGGAAGCCTTCTTTTTATTATAATGTAACTGTTTTGCAATGCGCAAAACGGTCTGCCGGGTGGCATCCGTCACACTGAGACTCTCATCCTCGTTGAGGATCCGGGAGACTGTGGCGGTGGAGACGCCGGC
>DXEQ01000245.1 GCA_019114885.1 Candidatus Anaerobutyricum stercoripullorum | reverse complement strand
ATTTTCTAAACCGATGGTATTGGTTTCAAAAATATATCTTGTCTGTTCACGAGTCAGGCGGCTGCCTTCTATGTGATTGGAATTATATGTCAGCTCAATCTGCGTTTTATGATAAATGCCGCCGGAATACTTATTCTTTTTCTCATCCTTCAATATATCCGGCAAGGTTTTTGGCTGTTCGCCTCGCCTGTTTCTACGCTCTGGCTTAGTGGCATCTTCCGGAATATTCCAGGTTTTTCCGGTAAGAAACGCACCGAGCACACGCCCCTGTGCGCAGTAATTTCTGACACTGCGCTCTGATATATTCCATTTTTCTGCTGTTTCACTGACTGATAAATACCTCATCCGCTCTGCCTCATTTCTTCTTCCCTGACACTTCCCCGTCAGAAGCAATCTTCACCATACACTCTTTCCGGTAAAAGGCCACGCCGTACTTCATGATATCCTGATATCCTTCCTGCCGAAGCCCCTCTTCATATTTCTTCTCCTCGATCTGCCGGAGTGCCTCGTCGCATTTTTCTTCCAGGCCCTGATAAGTCTTTGACACCTTAATCTCAATGATGATTGCCTTACCCCTAACGCTTGGGTAGCGCACCAGAATATCCGGCCGTCCGCAGCCCGACTCCCGGTTGGACTGGACGATATAGTTCCCGATGTGCTTTAACATCCTTGTCAGGAATCCGTGATAATAGCTCTCCTGATAGTCGTAGAAACTGATGGTTTCCATCAGGTTTTCCGACAGAATCTGTGCCATCCGCTCCGTATTTCCGGCGAGCAGGCTCTCGTAGAGCGGGGTCAGCTCTTTCTCTTCCGTCTTTTTCTCAAACCAGCGCAGCACCGCATTTTTATAAACGTACCGGACTTCACTGTTGGGGATCGCCATCTCCATACGGATCGTCTCGTCCTCCTGCTCCTCCCGGATCTTTTTCAGATATCCGGTAAAAAACAGGAAATTCCAGAGATTATCCTGGGTCGAGTGCATATCGTCATAGGTGATGTCCTCATGGATCGGCTTCGTGATCGTTCCCCCTTCGATCAACCTTTCCCTTCCTGTCCAGCAATTCTTTTATAAAAAGCGTTTTGTCCACATAATAATATCCGTTGCTTCGCAAATCTTCAAAATTCTCTACGCCAACAGGCAGCGGTATCCATTTCATCAGCATGCCTCCTCGTTTCTCCATCTCTCATCATCAGGCGTTCAGAATCTTCATAAACTCCTCCCCGGTGATCGTCTCTTTCTGATACAGATACTGTGCAAGCTCATCCAGTTTTTCCCGGTTTTCCAGAAGAATCCGCATCGCCTTTTCATGCTGTTTCTTTACCAGTTCCACCACCTTCTCGTCGATAATCTTCTGCGTCTCTGCCGAGCAGGCAAGGGAGGAATCTCCGCCCAGATACTGGTTCGTCTGCACTTCCATTGCCACCATATCAAAGTCCTCGCTCATGCCATACCGTGTGATCATCGCGCGCGCCAGTTTCGTGGCCTGTTCGATATCGTTGGATGCGCCGGTCGTGATGGAACCGAACACTACCTCTTCCGCTGCGCGGCCGCCGGTGTAGGTGGCAATCTTATTTTCCATCTCCTCTTTGCTCATGAGATAATGATTACCCTCTTCCACCTGCATCGTGTAGCCGAGGGCACCCGATGTTCTCGGCACGATGGTGATCTTCTGTACCGGAGCAGAGTTCGTCTGCTTTGCGGCAACCAGCGCATGACCGATCTCATGGTAGGCGACAATCTGCCTCTCTTTATCCGTGAGGATCGCATTCTTTTTCTGGTATCCGGCGATGACAACTTCGATACTTTCTTCCAGATCCTCCTGTGTCACATATCTGCGGTTGTCCCGCACTGCGCGAAGCGCCGCTTCGTTGATGATATTGGCAAGCTCAGCCCCGGATGCACCGGACGCCATCCTCGCAATTTTATTGTAATCGACATCTTCCGCCATCTTTACCTTTTTGGCGTGTACTTTAAGAATCGCTTCCCTGCCCTTTAAATCCGGAAGCTCTACCGGAATCCTCCGGTCAAAACGTCCCGGTCTTGTCAGTGCCGGATCCAGAGATTCCGGACGGTTGGTGGCAGCCAGAATGATCACGCCGTTATTCTCCTCAAATCCGTCCATCTCCGTCAGAAGCTGATTTAAGGTCTGTTCCCGTTCATCGTTTCCTCCGATCTGACCATCCCTTTTCTTTCCGATGGCGTCAATCTCGTCGATAAAAACGATACAAGGCGCTTTGTCCTTTGCCTGATTGAACAAGTCTCTCACCTTGGAAGCGCCCATACCGACAAACATCTCCACAAACTCAGAGCCGGACATGGAAAAGAATGGAACATCCGCCTCACCTGCCACCGCTTTGGCCAACATCGTCTTACCGGTCCCCGGAGGACCCACGAGCAGGATTCCCTTCGGCATGGAGGCGCCGATCTCCTTGTATTTGCCCGGGTCATGAAGATATTCCACGATTTCCGCCAGGTTCTCCTTTGCCTCATCCTCACCGGCCACATCGTCAAATTTGATTCCATCCGACGATTTCACATATATTTTTGCATTGCTTTTTCCCATGTTGAACATCATGGCGCCTTTTCCGCCGCCCGCTTTGTCCATCAGTTTCTTTGACATGAGCTGTCCGATTACGATGAAGATCACGATTGGCAAGATCCATGTCAGAATAATACTAAGAAGCGGCGACATCTGCTTAATCTC
>DXEQ01000244.1 GCA_019114885.1 Candidatus Anaerobutyricum stercoripullorum | reverse complement strand
GGTGGGACGGGGATTTTATGAACCGGAAAGAGTCAAAGAGATTCTGGAGAGCCGAAAACGGACGGAGGCGGGAGTTACCGCCCCGCCCCAGGGGCTTGTGCTGACGGAGATCAAATATATGTAAAGGGAATGTTAAATCTGTGTAAAGAAAAGGGATGGACTTCTGGAAGGCCGGATGGTATATTATAAAATGGAATAAGAATTAGTTGTCACAGAGAGACTTGTGAGAATACGCTGGAAGTGAGTGCAACGAGGGAGGAATTATGGATATATTTTCAATGATATTGTCGCTGCTTAGCGGAGTGGCGCTGTTCCTGTTCGGAATGCTGCTTATGGGCGACGGTTTGAAGATGGTTGCAGGAAATCAGTTGGAATCATTTCTCTATAAGATGACCAACACACCGCTGAAAGGAGTGGCTCTGGGAACTGGCGTTACCTGTGTGATCCAGTCGTCTTCTGCCACGACCGTCATGGTGATCGGATTTGTAAACTCCGGTATGATGAAGCTGAAACAGGCGATCGGCATCATCATGGGCGCCAATATCGGTACCAGTATTACCGGATGGATTCTCTGTCTCTCTTACATAGACGGTTCCAGCGGAATTGCCAAGATACTGTCGACGTCTACCATCAGCGCTATTGTGGCTATCGTTGGTATTGTGCTGAGGATGTTTTCTAAGCGTACGGTGTACCGGCATGTAGGCAATATCATGCTGGGATTCTCGATTCTGATGTTTGGCATGCAGACGATGAGTGGCGCTGTGGCGCCGCTGAAGGACAGCAAGGCATTTACCGATACGCTGACGATGTTTTCCAATCCGCTGGCGGGCATTCTTCTGGGAATCGCATTTACGGCTGTTCTGCAGAGCGCTTCTGCGGCTGTAGGCATCCTGCAGGCGCTGTCGATTACCGGAGCTCTGACCTTTGCCACGGCGTATCCGATTATTCTGGGTATCGGCGTGGGCGCGGCCTGTCCAGTGCTTCTTTCTGCCATTGGGGCAAATAAGAACGGAAAGCGCAGCGCGCTGGTGTATCTGCTGAACGACCTGTTCGGTATGGTGATCTGGGCGGCTATTTTTTACGGCGCCAATGCGGTGCTGCATTTTACCTTCCTGGATATGACGATGACGCCGGTGCTGATTGCAATCGTCAATTCCGTATTCCGGGCGGCGACCGTATGTGTGCTCTTTCCCTTCATTCCGAAGATTGAGAAATTCGTCAAGACGCTGGTCAAGGACAGTCAGGAAGAACTTGCAGACGAGGCGGACTTTGATCTTCTGGAAGAGCGCCTTCTGTCCTCACCGGCCCTGGCCATCGGTCAGTGCAACCGGGTGATGGTAGGGATGGCCAGGAAGGTCCGCAAGAATGTGGGACGGGCCCTGAATCTGATCAACGAGTTCAGCCAGGATAAGTACAGCAAGGTTCAGAACAAGGAAGATCTGATTGATAAGTACGAGAGTAAACTGGGCGAGTATCTGGTGCAGCTTACGAAGAAAGAGATGAATACGCAGCAGACCAGGGAAGTGTCCATGTATTTACATATTATCGGCGATCTGGAGCGCGTGGGAGATTATGCTTCCAATGTGGCCAGGATTACCAACAGGATCCACGAAGAGGGCATCGTATTTTCGGAGGATGCCATGGGAGAGCTCAATGTGGTGATGGATGCGGTTCGGGAGGCTGCGAATCTGACGGCCCGTTCTTTCCAGGAGAATGATCGGGAAAATGCGGCCAGGGTGAAACCTCTTGCACTGGTGGTGTCCAGGCTCTGCGGAGAGCTGAAGCTCCGCCATGTGGCAAGACTGAGCCAGGGAGAGTGCGGCCTGGAGCAGGGAACGGCATTTAATGATCTTCTGAACAGCTTCGAACGTATCAGCGCTCACTGTGCCAGTGTGGCGATTGCAGTGGTAAAGAGCGAAGATCTGGATACGGACATGCATATTCACTCCTCGCCGGTGCAGGAATTCCGCCATGGAGAGTACAGAAGTATCTTTGCTTCCTATGCGGAGAAGTATGACATCGGCAATATGGCCGGTCATATGGTCAGCATGGAGCCTGAATCGACGGAAGAATAGCAGAAGCGGGGAAATCGGTTGACAAACACATAAAAATCGGTTAGACTTGCAGACAATAAGAGCAGAGAAAGGCAGAGAAGAGAAGAAGTAGCAGTTTTCGGCCCCTACAGAGAGTTGCCGGCGGATGAGAGGCTCAGGAAGGCGGAGAATTTGCGAATACATCTCGGAGCCGCACACCGAAAGGCAGAGTTTGCGCGAGTAGGCTGTGACGTGTGCGTGCGTTATACGCAGGGCTGTAGATGATGCAGCTTTAGAGGCTGGCGGTGTGAACCGCCGGTGAATGAAGGTGGTACCGCGGAGATGATTCGTCCTTATCTTTTACAGATAAGGACGTTTTTTGTACTGGCAACGAGCCAAAGTCCGGACTTGTCCGAGACCTTGGCGACTGCTTACAATCCCGGAATGTGCCGTTTGGCACTTTCGGTGATTATTGTACCTGCGGGGAACGGTGTTCTGTCTGTAAAAATGAAAGGAAAAAGGAGATGGCTATGGCGAAGGAGAGAAAGATCAGTCCGGAAAAGCAAAGGATCGCTGCGAATTATGAGGCGCAGAAACGGCAGTTTTTTGCAGAGGGATATGAGGAGAAGGAGGAAGTGATTTCCATTTTAAAGGCGAACCTGATGGCGTTTGTGACGGCAGGACCAATCGCGATTCTGGAAATTGCTGTCTGGATCCTGGTCGGGATTCCGGAAAAGGGTCTGCTGAGCCTAAATTCTGCGAGCTGGTTTTGGGTGTTTTTTATTGCTTCGATCTTCATTCATGAGCTGCTGCACGGAGTGGGATGGTCCATTTTTACGAAGGGGAAATGGAAAAGCATCCATATCGGGATGATGTGGAAGACACTGACACCCTACTGCCACTGTAAGGAACCTTTGAAGCCCAGAGAATATCTTGTGGGGGCGGCGATGCCTTTTCTGGTTCTCGGCATCGGCTTGTTTGCGGCAGCTCTGGCGGCGGGCAGCAGTCTGCTGTTTTTGCTTTCCATCGTGAATGTTCTGTGCGCGGGAGGAGATACGACGCTGATCTGCATGCTCTTTTCCTACCTGAACAGAAAGGATAACTGTTATATACTGGATCATCCGACAAAGTGCGGATTTGTAACATTCAGCAAATCATCATAAAAGAAAAGGAGAGAAAAAGATGGGAATTTATGAAGAACTTCAGGCCCGGGGACTGATCGCCCAGGTGACAGATGAGGAGAAGATCAGAGATCTGGTTAATCATGGGAAGGCTACGTTTTATATTGGATTTGATCCCACTGCGGACAGTCTTCATGTGGGACATTTTATGGCCCTGTGTCTGATGAAGAGACTGCAGGAGGCAGGCAATAAGCCGATTGCGCTGATCGGCGGCGGAACGGCCATGATTGGCGATCCCTCCGGAAGAACGGATATGCGTCAGATGATGACGCCGGAGACCAT
>DXEQ01000243.1 GCA_019114885.1 Candidatus Anaerobutyricum stercoripullorum | reverse complement strand
AGTGGGAGGGATGCGTTATGACCATTGGTATTTTGGAATATGACAAAGAAATAGCGTATCAGTTGACAGAAGTTATTAGCGAGAATTGTCCCCATATCCAGGTAAAAGTCTGGGAACGCGACAGCAGTTTGAAGGAAGATATCAGTAACGGCAGTCTATACAAGATTCTGTTCTTATCGCTGGAGAAGGATCCGATGGACATCATCGAATACTCCAGAAGGCTCCAGGATCTGCACCCTGATGTGAAGATCATCTACACAACTGAACTTAATAACTCTGTTTTTGAAGTATTTCATTCCACTCCGACATATGTGTTGTCAAGACCTCTGAATATTGGACATGTAAAAAAGGCACTGGCCAAGGCTCTCCATGAGCTCAGCCTCTCCAAGGAGAAGAATTTTACAATCATCAATAAGCAGGGAATCTATACCATACCGTATACGAAGATATATTATGTGGAGAGTGACAAGCGCAAGCTGAATATATACGGGGAGGAGGGACTGGTGAAGACCATCAACCTCAAGATATCGGATTTCCTGAAGTACGAGCACGGCGTATATTTCCTGCAGTGCCACAAAAGCTACGCAGTGAATCTGATGCATATATCCCAGCTTGAGAAGTACGAGATCGTCCTCGAGAACGGAATGAAGCTTCCAATCAGTCAATCCAGATACATGGACACCAAGTCGCAGTACATGAACTATCTGGAGAACGAATAAAAGCAGCGGCCGCCCGGTTGAACCGGGCGGCCGTTTCTTTATGAAATGATGAAATATGAAATGATGAAATGAAAGCTGACCCGGAAGCGCTTCGCGAGAAGGACTTCCGGGTTAATTGTTGTTATTTGAAATTGTTGACAGGCAAAACTTCCCGAACACCCATTTTAATAAGTGAATGTAAAAATATAGAAAATAAAATAAAAACTGTTGAAAAATAAAGAAATGTGATGTATAATGACGGCGTAAGAGTAAGAATTTCCTAAAATAGTATGAGCCAGGGACCCCTGTCCCGCCGGGTGCGCTACCTGAAACGGGAAGAAGGAGGATTGAACGAGATGTGCGAATATTCACAGAGGATTTATAATGGTGGTAAGGAAGAGGGCCGCCGCGAAGGAATCAGCCAGGGACTCCAGCAGGGCCGCCGCGAAAAAGAAAAGGAGATCACAGAGAAAGTCTTATCGTTGAAAGAGCAGGGATTTGATGAAGAGATGATTAAGAAAGTTTTAAAGACGATAACAGAGAAAGAGATGGTGCCGGCATAAAGCCGCGCTGTATCAAAAAATGTCCAGAACAATAAAGAACTGCAGCAGGCATAGCCACGGGAAAGTATATGGGTATATAACAGGGGAGCCATTGCGGCTCCCCTGTCATTAATCTACCAGAAAGTTTGCCCAGTCACGGATCATCTCATCGATATTCTCGTAAAGTTTGGCCAGCTGCCGTTCATCCGGGTTCTCCACGTAGACGCCGCCGGTGCACAGGGTGCGCTGGCCGGTTTGTCTGGCGATATTTTCTGCTACGTAAGCGCAGAAAGATTCGTCGGCCATGTCGTCGCTTTTTATGACGGTGGTCTTGCATTCCACCGGGTCGGTGTCCGGCATCGGGACACTCCATGCCGTACAGCCGATGCGGTGATTATCGCCGCCGGTCATCAGAATGTGGATGTCGTCACCCACCGGAGTGATGTCCATCTGTATGGTTGTAAATAATAAGACTCTGTGAAATTTCATGTCATTGCCTCCTGATTGTGTTACATGTAATGCAATCATTATACCACGTGCGCAGAAAAGGGAGCACCGCTTGCGGCATTTACTTTTCAAGCCGTGGCCCGCTGGTATAACCCTGCGCAGCAGGGTGAAGCGGTGCAACCGCTTCGGATTGCGCTCCGCGCAATCATTATACCATAATACAATCCATCTGCGGCGTATTTACCTCACATTTACATGTTAAGATTTGATTAATAAGTCGTCGCCCGCGTCATATACTGTGGAGGAAATGTATCAGAGATCTCGCAGGTGTCGCAGGCAGGGCGGCCGGGAGGAGGAAGAGATATGAAGATTCGTTTAAATCCTGATGAGAAGGTAGTCGCTATGGTCAAAGAGGGGCTGGCGAAGAAGGACGGATATTGTCCGTGCCGGCTGGAGCGGACGCCGGAGAATAAGTGCATGTGCAAGGAGTTCCGGGATCAGATTGCCGATGAGAATTTTGAGGGTTACTGTCATTGTATGCTGTATTATAAGGAGAAATGATATGAAAAGAAGAAAGTGGATACCGGTCTGCGCGGCGCTGCTTTTTGGCTGCTGTCTGGCGTTGGGGCCGGGTGCGAAGGCGCCAGGAGCGCAGGTGGAGGCGAAGTCGAAGGTTGTCAAAAAGGACCGGACGCCGAAGGAACCGGGAAGCAGTGATCTCAAAGTGGTACAGACGGTGACAAAGCTGTCGTCCCGGCGGTGGATTCAGTCTTTTACCTATGATTCCAGATATTATTATTTTATTCAGATGACGAAGCCGAGCGTGGGTAATCTGCGGGTTACCCGGGTGAAGTATAAGGGACTTGGCAAGTACACGAAGGCGAAGATGGATCTGCGGGGGTTTGGACATGCCACCAATCTGGATTGTTCGGTTTATAATGGCAGGACTTATCTCTGGACCGGCAGTAACGCGGCCAAAGGGTCTGATGTTTCCCGGGCGGTGAGCTGTTTTACGTTTCAGAAGAACCGGATTCTCAAGAAGAACGGCTCCATCTATTACCGGATTCCGAAGGGAACGGACGGGAAGTACGTGACCAACGTTTATCCGGCAGTCAGCGCGGACAGCTCTCAGTTGGGCGTGCGTTTTACATACCAGGGGATGCAGTATTTTCAGATTTATAAGCTGGAAAATGGTACGAGGATCGATGTGAGGAATCCGATCGAGCAGGTTGTCCTTCCGCCGACTTCGGGAGATTTCCAGGGGTTTGATATTGACGGTTCCACCATTGCCACCATCGAGGGAAGTCCGAGGAAGTCTTTCCTCAAAAGCTACGACCGTTCCAGAAAGTATCAGCCTACCATCATCCGCACCTGGAACCTGCGGACGGGAGCCATGACCCGCCGGGTGATCAAAGGGGCTGCGCGCCTTTCTTTCCGGGAGCCGGAGGGTGTGAAGATCATGGAGAACGGCAAGCTGCGGATTATGTATGTGTCCAATACACTGACCAATCAGTCCTGTAATATTTATGATGTAAAGTGATATGCAAATGTATCGAGGCCCTGCGCGCGCAGGGCCATTTTTTATCTTATAGGAAATTCCGTCGGAATTCCTATAAGATAAAAATCCCTCCGGGAGGGATGCGCACTCGCGCGAAACGGAATTTTGTCGCTGAAGCGACCGCGCTCGGCGCGAGAGTTCTGCTCGGCA
>DXEQ01000242.1 GCA_019114885.1 Candidatus Anaerobutyricum stercoripullorum | reverse complement strand
AGTTCGACTACTCCGGTACCCAGGCCTGCAAGGCTCTGCGGAAGCTGGGCTATGAGATCGTGCTGGTCAACTCCAATCCGGCGACCATCATGACCGATCCGGAGACGGCGGATGTGACTTACATTGAACCGCTCAATGCGGAACGTCTGGAACAGATCATTGCCAAGGAGCGACCGGATGCCCTCCTGCCGAATCTGGGCGGACAGTCCGGACTGAATCTCTGTGAAGAGTTATACAAGAAGGGGATTTTGGATAAATATAACGTCAAGGTCATCGGCGTGCAGGTGGATGCCATCGAGCGTGGGGAGGACCGTATCGAATTTAAGAAGACCATGAACAAGCTGGGCATCGAGATGGCAAGAAGCGAGGTTGCCTACAGCGTGGAGGATGGTCTGGCCATCGCTGAGAAGCTGGGTTATCCGGTAGTGCTTCGTCCGGCCTATACCATGGGCGGCGCCGGCGGCGGTCTCGTATATAATAAAGAAGAGTTAAAGACTGTCATGGCGAGAGGTCTGCAGGCCAGTCTGGTCGGTCAGGTTCTGGTGGAAGAGTCCATCCTCGGATGGGAAGAGCTGGAGCTGGAGGTTGTCCGCGATGTGGAGGGCAACATGATCACCGTCTGCTTTATCGAGAACATCGATCCGCTGGGCGTGCACACAGGAGATTCCTTCTGTTCCGCTCCGATGCTGACCATCTCCGAAGAGTGCCAGAAGAGAATGCAGGAGCAGGCTTACAAGATCGTGGAATCCGTGCAGGTTATCGGCGGAACCAACGTACAGTTTGCCCATGACCCGGTTTCCGACCGGATTGTTGTCATCGAGATCAATCCGCGTACCTCCCGTTCATCCGCCCTGGCTTCCAAGGCGACCGGTTTCCCGATCGCTCTCGTATCCGCCATGCTGGCGACGGGCCTTACTCTGAAGGATATTCCTTGCGGCAAGTACGGAACGCTGGACAAATACGTGCCGGGCGGCGACTATGTGGTGATCAAGTTTGCCCGCTGGGCCTTTGAGAAGTTCAAAGGTGTGGAAGATAAGCTGGGAACCCAGATGCGTGCCGTGGGCGAGGTCATGAGTATCGGTAAGACTTACAAGGAAGCATTCCAGAAGGCAATCCGCAGTCTGGAGATTGGCCGTTACGGTCTGGGCAATGCAAAGAATTTTGGCTCCATGACCAAAGAACAGCTCTTACAGCTTCTGGTCACCCCGTCCAGTGAGAGACATTTCATCATGTATGAAGCGCTGCGCAAGGGCGCCACAGTGGAAGAGATTTTTGAGATCACCAGAGTGAAGACGTATTTCATCGAGCAGATGAAGGAACTGGTGGAGGAAGAAGAAGCGCTGCTTGCCTGCAAGGGAGGCCTGCCGTCTGATGAGATGCTCATTCAGGCAAAGAAAGATGGTTTCTCCGATAAATATTTAAGCCAGCTGCTGGAGATTTCCGAGGATGAGATCCGTGAACGCCGGATTGCCCTCGGCGTGGAAGAAGCCTGGGAAGGCGTTCATGTCAGCGGCACGGAGAACAGCGCATACTACTATTCTACTTATAATGCACCGGATAAGAATCCGGTTTCCAATGATAAGCCGAAGATCATGATCTTAGGCGGCGGCCCGAACCGGATCGGTCAGGGTATCGAGTTTGACTACTGTTGTGTACACGCCTCCCAGGCGCTCAAGAAGCTGGGCTTTGAGACGATCATCGTCAACTGTAACCCGGAGACCGTGTCCACGGATTACGATACTTCCGACAAGCTGTATTTTGAACCGCTGACACTGGAAGACGTGCTGAGTATCTACAAGAAGGAGAAACCGCTGGGTGTGATCGCGCAGTTCGGCGGTCAGACCCCGCTGAATCTGGCGGCAGACCTGGAGAAGAACGGCGTGAAGATTCTCGGAACTTCCCCGTCTGTCATCGATCTGGCAGAGGACAGAGATCTGTTCCGCGAGATGATGGAGAAGCTGGAGATTCCGATGCCGGAGTCCGGTATGGCTTCCACCGTGGAAGAGGCGCTGGCTGTGGCTGAGAAGATCGGCTATCCGGTTATGGTACGTCCATCCTACGTGCTGGGTGGCCGCGGCATGGAAGTTGTTTATGATGAGGAGTCCATGGTCGGCTACATGAAGGCGGCTGTCGGCGTGACGCCGGACCGTCCGATTCTGATCGACCGTTTCCTGAATCACGCCATGGAGTGTGAGGCTGACGCCATCAGCGACGGTACGCACGCTTTCGTTCCGGCCGTCATGGAACACATCGAGCTGGCCGGCGTACACTCCGGTGACTCCGCATGTATCCTGCCATCGAAGCATATTTCTGAGAAAAATGTGGAGACCATCAAGGAGTACACCAGAAAGATTGCAGAGGAGATGCATGTTAGAGGTCTCATGAACATGCAGTACGCCATTGAGAATGACAAGGTTTATGTGCTGGAGGCCAACCCGAGAGCGTCCCGTACCGTACCTCTGGTATCCAAGGTCTGCGATATCCGCATGGTGCCGCTGGCCACGGAGATCATCACAGAGGAGATCACCGGAAGACCATCTCCGGTTCCGGAATTAAAGGAGAAACACATCCCGTATTTCGGAGTGAAGGAAGCTGCCTTCCCGTTCAATATGTTCCAGGAAGTTGACCCGGTTCTCGGACCGGAAATGCGTTCCACCGGCGAGGTGCTGGGATTATCCCACTCCTACGGTGAAGCGTTTATCAAGGCACAGGAAGCAGTGCAGGCAAAACCGCCGCTGTCCGGTACAGTCCTGATCTCTGTCAACCGCAAGGACAAAGACGAGGTGGTGGAAGTGGCAAAGGCATTTGCCAAGAACGGTTTCCGCATCCTTGCCACAAAGCATACCTGTCAGCTCATCAATGAAGCCGGCATCCCGGCGGAGCAGGTGAAGAAACTGTACGAGGGACGGCCGAATATCCTCGACCTGATCACCAACGGTCAGATTGATATCGTGGTCAACTCTCCGGTGGGTAAAGACAGCGTGCACGATGACAGTTATCTGCGAAAGGCTGCGATCAAGGCAAGAATTCCATACTATACAACCATCGCCGCAGCGAGAGCCGCAGCGGAGGGAATCCGTGATATCAGAAAGCATGGAAGCAGCGAGGTGGAATCTCTGCAGGCACTTCACAGTGAGATTAAAGATAAATAAATGGAGAGCGAAAATAATCTTTAGATGAGGTGATCGACTATGATGATATCATCCAGGGGGAGATACGCGCTTCGGGTGATGATCGATCTGGCACAGCATGATAACGGAGAATTGATATCTCTGAAAGATATCGCCAAGAGACAGGATATCTCCATGAAATATCTGGAGTTGATCGTCAGTACCCTCAATAAAGGCGGCATGCTGATCAGCGGCCGCGGGAAAAAGGGAGGATACCGTCTCCGCCGTCTTCCGGAGGAATATACCATCGGCTCTATCCTCAAGCTGACGGAGAAGACGCTGGCGCCGGTCAACTGTCCGGAGATTGAGGATTCCAGCTGTGAGCGGGCCGGGGAATGTATCACGCTGCCGCTTTGGAAGAAGCTGGACGAGCTGGTGCAGCAGTATCTGGACAGCGTGACGCTGAAAGATGTGCTGGAGGGAAATGTATCATAATAATTGAGAAACTGTTTTATACTGCGGTGAGAGTGGCCGCGGATAAGACAGTTTCTTTTTTTGTCTTATAGGAAATTCCGTCGGAATTCCTATAAGATAAAAATCCCTCCGGGAGGGATGCGCACTCGCGCGAAACGGAATTTTGTCGCTGAAGCGACCGCGCTCGGCGCGAGAGTTCTGCTCGGCAGAACTCT
>DXEQ01000241.1 GCA_019114885.1 Candidatus Anaerobutyricum stercoripullorum | reverse complement strand
AACGGGTGTCATCCTGACTGTGCGTTGTCATTTTTTAACCTGGAGAAATCTGCCCTGGGCCATCCGGCTGACGCTGAGCAGGGAATCCAGAGAAAAGAAAAAGGGGAGCGGTGACGTCTCTCCTTTTTCTGCGCTCACCACGGCGCTGGCGGCGACCATTGGCACGGGAAATATCGTGGGAGTGGCCACTGCTATGGCGGCCGGCGGCCCGGGTGCTCTCGTATGGATGTGGCTGTCCGCTCTCTTTGGTCTTTCTACAAAGTTTGCGGAATGTATGCTGGCGGTAAAGTACCGGGAAAGAAATGAGCGGGGTGAAATGTGCGGCGGCCCCATGTACACCATGAAAAACGCCTGGAAAAGAAAATACGGAGCAGCGCTTGGATTTTGCTTTGCTCTTTTTGCGGTGCTGGCTTCCTTTGGCATCGGAAATATGACCCAGGGCAATTCCATTACATTTTCTCTGTATGCGGCTTTCGGACTGCCGGCGGAAAAAACAGGGCTTGTGCTGATGATTCTTTCTTTTGTGATCATCATGGGAGGGATTCAGAGCATCGCGAAAGTGTCGTCCGTAGTTGTGCCGTTTATGGCGGCTTTTTATATAATCTGCGGACTTCTGGTCATTGTGGGGCATCTTGCCAATTTGCCCGCCGGTAGCCTCACGATTTTGAAAATGGCTTTTTGTCCCGAGGCGGCAGGCGGCGCCCTCTGTGGTAATCTGACGATCTCGGCTTTTTCGGCCATACGTTACGGGGTGGCGAGAGGCGTTTTCTCCAATGAGGCCGGCATGGGTTCTGCGGCCATCACGGCGGCCGCAGCCTCCGCAGACCACCCGGTGCGCCAGGGTTATATCAATATGACCGGAACATTCTGGGACACCATCGTCGTCTGTACCATCACCGGCCTGACCATCGTCTGTTCCGGCGTGCTCGGACAAATCAATCCGGCCACCGGTTTGCCTTACGAAGGAGCAGCCCTCACCATCGCAGCCTTTTCCACAGTGCTGGGAAGCGCCGGCGGCGTACTGGTGACCATCGGTATCGTGCTGTTTGCTTTCTCGACGATTCTCGGCTGGGAGTATCAGGGAGAGAAAGCCTTCGAATACCTGACGGGAAGCCGCCGCTACAACCGGATCTACCGCCTTATTTTCTCCCTGCTGGTCTATGTGGGAGCCACCCAGAGCCTGGAGCTGGTCTGGGGCTTTTCCGATATCGCCAACGCGCTGATGGCGCTGCCGAATCTCATCTGTCTGCTTCTTTTAAGCGGGGAAGTGGTGCGGGAGGCGGATGCCTATGAGAAGACGATAAAAAAGGAAAAAATGGCGGCAGGAAGAAAGAAGAAGGTGTCGGAAAAGCGGATACGGGGAAGAGGAAAAAGAATATAAGCCAAAAAGGGATTGCAGTCACGAGCAATCCCTTAAAAAAATCCCTTTTTAAATAAATACCGATAGTGTCCGGTGAAGCAGGACAGATAATCAATCCAACTTAATGCCAGCCAGCAGAGCGCCCAGTCCGGTGGAAGCGCTGCCTTCATCTTTATAAGATACGGAAGGTTTTTCTTCCCGCTCGGTCTGCGGTTCTTCGTCCTGTGCGGCCTTGATGCTCAGGCTGATCTTGCCGTTCTCCACTTTGAGAACTTTGACCTTAACTTCCTGGCCGGCTTTTAATACTTCGCCCGGAGATTCAATCCGCTTGTTGGCAATCTGGGAAATGTGTACCAGACCGGAAAGTCCGTCGCCCAGATCCACGAAAGCGCCGTAAGGCATCAGGGATTCCACCTTGCCGGAAAGCACGGAGCCAGGTACGATGGCGTTGATTTTTTGTTCTTTCTCTGCCCGGCGGCGGTCATAAAGCACTTCTTTTACGGAGAGAACAAGGCGGTCTTTTGCTTCGTCCGCGGTGATCACCTTGGCGTCCACGGTCTTGCCTAGATAGGTGTTGGTGTCCTCCACATAGCCAATCTCCAGATGGGAGGCCGGGATAAATCCGCGCAGACCTTCCACATAGACGATAACACCCTTGTTGACGATACCTCCGACCTTTAAAGTGAGGACGGTGCCTTCTTCCATATATTTCTTCACTGTCTCCCATGCCATGGCTTTGGAAGCTTCTTTGACGGAGAGAGATACATTTCCTTCGCCATCGTCATCGGATAAGACGACGGCCTTCACAGTGTCGCCCACCGGAACGCTCTGGAGAGAGAAGGAAGGATCGTCGCTGTAATCTTCTTTGCGGACGACGCCCTGTGCGTGATAATTGATGTCCAGATATACGGCGTTCTCATCCACGCCGGTGATAACACCCTCTACCACATCACCTTCGTTCAGCTTACGGAAGGAAGCCTCCAGTTCTTTTTCAAAATCTGCCATTGTTTCACTCATGATCGTATTCCTCTTTTCTTATATAGTAAATACTGTGGTACCTCATGCATGCATTGCGTACTGCAGCAGCCGATTGTGCTGACGCATGGACGGACTGGTCGGCCGCGTTGTCCGTCTGTGCTTTGAAACCGGCTTTTGTAATAAATAGTAACACATTTTTTTGCCCTTTCGCAATGGATAAATGAAAAAGTAGATGAGAAAATGTGTTCCGATAATAAAAATATCATTTGCCCGGTGGAAAAAAAGGTTAATCTTTGCTATACTTATTCGGATAGCCCGGTAAACAAAGGCGGGAGGGGCCAGGAGGCATCGGCTTTCCGGCATTGCCCGGCTTTGAGACAGAGGATTGAAGAAGTAAAGGAGGAACCATTGATATGGATATCACTACAGGAATGAAGATGACTTTAACAGATACAGTAACTATGGATAACGCGGCAAAGACGCTGGGCAGCGGCAGTCTGCTGGTGTACGGCACACCGGCTATGCTTCTCCTGGTGGAGAAGACCGCGGTGGCTCTGCTTGAGGGACACCTCGACGAGGGGATGACAACGGTCGGCACCAACTTAAATGTGGACCACGTGTCCGCCACTCCGCTGGGTGCAGAGGTAAGCTGTGAAGTAGAGCTTACGGAGATTGACCGGAAGAGACTGGTATTTTCCGTGGAAGTAAAAGATGCCGCCGGTGTGATTGGCAAGGGAACCCACGAGAGATTTATCGTGCAGGCGGAGAAATTCCAGCAGAAAGCGGATGGGAAGTTTTGTTAATGTTCCTGTGAGGAATAATAACGAGGTTTCAGAAATAAGACTGGATGCTGTGCGCGGACAGAGAATGGGATTGAATGAAAAGTATGGAAGAACAGAACAATAAAAAGTATCACAGAGCGAATCATCGGGGGATAACGGCATCGAAAGCAGATTTCCCGGGGCAGACGGGAAGAGATGCCGAACCGGTTCGCCTGAACAAATATTTAAGTGACATCGGCGTCTGTTCCAGACGGCAGGCGGACCGCTATGTGGAAGAGGGACGGATCACCGTGGACGGTCGGCCTGCGCAGATGGGAGAGAAGGTGCTGCCGACACAGACCGTCTGTCTGGATGGACAGCCGGTGAGCGGTGCGGGAGAGACTGTCCGGCGTAAGATCGTGCTGGCGGTCAACAAACCGAAGGGGATTGTCTGCACCACCGCCAAAGTAGAAAAAGATAATATTGTGGACTTTGTCGGTTACCCGGAGAGAATCTATCCGGTGGGACGGCTGGACAAAGACTCCGAGGGACTGATTCTCATGACCAACGATGGAGAGTTGATGGATGAGATCCTCCGGGCGAGAAACCATCATGAGAAAGAGTATGAGGTGCGGATAAACCGGCCGGTCAGCGACCGCTTTCTGAAGGAGATGGCCGGCGGTGTGCCGATTCTTGACACGGTGACCCGCCCCTGCAAAGTACGCAAAACCGGAGTCTGTTCTTTCCGCATCATACTGACCCAGGGCCTGAACCGGCAGATCCGGCGCATGTGCGAGGCACTTGGCTGCCGGGTGCGGGAACTTCGGAGAGTCCGGGTCATGAACATTCGTCTCGGGGACCTGCCGGTGGGAAGCTGGCGGGAGCTGACGGAGGAAGAACTCTATGAACTGAACCGGCTCACAGGAAGAAACAGCCGGGCGCACGCGGAGGAAGCGGGGAGGAGCAAGAGCGAACCGGCTTCCACGGACCGGACCGGTCGGAGACGGACGGCCCGGCACAAAGCAGCAGAAGGGAGAACGTCGTGGAAAAGCAGCAGAGGATCAAAGAACTTGTAGCACAATTAAATGAAGCGTCCCGGGCTTATTATCAGGAAGACCGGGAGGTCATGTCCAACCGGGAGTACGACGCCCTCTACGATGAACTGGCGGCGCTGGAGCAGGAGACCGGCATCATTTTGTCGGGAAGTCCGACGCAGCATGTGGGTTATGAAGTCTTGAGCGAACTGGAAAAGATGCCGCACGAGTCTCCGATGCTGTCTCTGGACAAGACCAAAAGCCCGGAAGCCCTCCGGGACTGGCTGGGAGATAAAGAGGGAATGCTTTCCTGGAAGATGGATGGTCTCACTGTGGTGATTACCTACCGGGACGGCGCGCTCTACCGGGCGGTGACCCGGGGCAACGGCGTCATCGGCGAGGTGATCACCAACAATGCCCGTGTGTTTCAGAATCTGCCGGCAAAGATTCCTTTTGACGGGGAACTGGTGCTGCGGGGTGAGGCGGTCATCCGTTATTCGGACTTCCGCCGCATCAATGACAGCATAGAAAATGTAGACGCAAAATATAAGAATCCCCGGAACCTGTGCAGCGGCTCCGTGCGGCAGTTAAATAATGAGATTACGGCCAGAAGAAATGTGTTCTTCTTTGCATTTTCTCTGGTAAGTGCCCAGGGAAAGGCTCTCAGTAATTCGGTGGAAGAAAATATGCGCTGGCTTGAAAGTCTCGGTTTTGCCATCGTACCATATCAGATGGTGGACGGAAGTACGATTCTTGATGCCGTACAGGATTTCGCGGCGCGAATCACGG
Organism: Candidatus Anaerobutyricum stercoripullorum; assembly: GCA_019114885.1. GTDB lineage: Bacteria > Bacillota > Clostridia > Lachnospirales > Lachnospiraceae > Anaerobutyricum > Anaerobutyricum stercoripullorum. The sequence goes on along the minus strand of DXEQ01000241.1, from coordinate 4,844 downwards.
AGAATGACTTTCCGTCCGACGGCCTGGTGCTCATTTACGATGACATTGCCTACGGCAATTCCCTGGGAGCCACGGCAAAGTTCCCGCGCAATTCCATTGCGTTTAAATGGGCGGACGAGGAGGCGGAGACCGTGCTGGAAGAGATTGAGTGGAGCCCGTCAAGAACCGGGCTGATCAATCCCATCGCCATCTTTGCGCCGGTGGAACTGGAGGGAACCACGGTCAGCCGGGCCAGCCTCCATAACTTAAGTATCATGGATGGCCTGGAACTGGGCGTGGGCGACCACATCAAAGTATTCAAAGCCAACATGATCATCCCGCAGGTATCGGAGAACCTGACCAGAAGCGGCGGATACACACCGCCGCAACATTGCCCGGCCTGCGGTACAAGGACGGAGATCCGTGTGGAGAACGACGTGAAGACTCTCTACTGCCCGAATCCATTTTGCAGCGCAAAAAAAGTGAAGCTGTTCGCCCACTATGTGAGCCGGGACGCCATGAATATCGACGGGCTGTCCGAGGCCACTCTCACAAAGATGATTGACAAAGGATTTCTGTCAGAGCTTTACGATCTGTATGAACTGAAACAGTATCAGAATGAGATTGTACAGATGGAAGGCTTTGGCGAAAAGTCCTGTGCCAACCTGCTGGATTCCATCGAGCGTTCCAGAGCGACCACCCTGCCGCGTTTCGTGTACGGTCTGGGTATCCTGAACATCGGAGCGGCCAACGCCCGCCTGCTCTGTAAACATTTCGGCTATGACCTGAATGCTCTTATGGAGGCTTCCGTGGAGGATATGGTGGAGATCGAGGGTATTGGAGAGGTCATCGCCGCCAGTGTCCGGGATTACTTTGATAATGTCCACAACCAGAAGGTGGTGGAGAAGCTGCTTGCCTTTCTTACCTTTGAGGAGATGCCGGAGGAATCCGGAGAGACGCAGATGCTCTCCGGGAAGACTTTCGTCATCACCGGCTCCGTGGAACATTTTAAGAACCGGAAAGAGTTAAAAGAACGTATCGAAGCGCTGGGAGGTAAGGTGACCGGCTCCGTGTCAAACAATACGGACTACCTGATCAACAACGACAACCAGTCCAATTCAACCAAAAATAAGAAAGCAAAAGAACTGGAGATTCCGATTCTCACCGAAGAGGAGTTTCTGGCAATGATAAACGAAGGGAAGAGATGATAACATATGCCAATTAGAATTGACGCCGATCTGCCGGCAAAAAAGATTTTGGAACATGAGAATATATTCGTGATGGATTATGAGCGATCCCTGCGGCAGGACATCCGTCCGCTCCGCATCGTCATCATGAATCTCATGCCGACCAAAGAAGAGACGGAACTGCAGCTTCTTCGGAGCCTTGCCAACACGCCTCTTCAGGTGGACATCTCCTTTCTGAAAACAGAAATGCATGACTCCAAAAATGTGTCGGCCAACCATCTGGAGGCTTTTTACACCACATTTTCCGAGATAAAAGACGACTACTATGACGGTCTGCTCATCACCGGCGCGCCGGTGGAGACACTGGAGTACGAGGAGGTGGATTACTGGCCGGAGCTGGTGGCTGTGATGGAATGGTCCAAGACCCACGTCACCTCCACCTTCCACATCTGCTGGGCGGCGCAGGCCGGACTTTACTACCACTACGGCGTCCGCAAATATCTGTTGGATGAGAAGATCTTCGGTATCTTCAAGCACCGGACCATCCACCGCAAAACCCCGCTGGTGCGCGGCTTTGACGACGTATTCAACGCGCCGCACTCCCGCCATTCCGGCATCGTCCGGGAGGACGTGGAGAACAATCCGGCCCTCACCATCCTGGCCGATTCCGAGGAAGCCGGCCCGTTCATCATCATCGCCAAGGAGGGCCGCCAGATCTTCGTCACCGGTCACCCGGAATACGACGTGGTCACCCTGGACCAGGAATACCGCCGCGACCTCGCCAAGGGCATGGACAACGTGCCATTCCCGCATAACTATTATAAAGACGATAACCCGGACTTAGGCCCGGTCAAATCCTGGCGCTGCCACGCCAACACACTCTACACCAACTGGCTCAATTATTACGTCTACCAGATGACGCCGTATATCTCGGAGGAGATTAAGAATCTGAAGTAAGAATTCCGTCCCTTTTTTGACAGGGTGTTGTGATAGATTTTCCTGTGGAAGATTATATATAATAGAAGAAAATTGATAAGGGAGAGATATCATGACCAGAAAGAGATGGATGACGGCTGCAGCGGTACTGCTTCTGGTGGCGGCGGCCGGATGCCTGTGGTTTTGCAGGCATTATTTTATTGGCACCAGCAGTGCGCCGGTGAAGGCGAAGACCAACGCGGATTTTCAGATTGCGGACATAAAGAGTTCCGTGGACAAAGATGGGGATGGCGTGGACGATCAGACCGATATACTGGCAGGGGCAAGGGAGTACATTTCCACAAACCCGAAGTATAAAAGTCAGTATTACAATACAGGTTATCCTGACGATGAATACGGTGTGTGTACGGACGTGGTGGCAAATGCACTGCGAAGCGCGGGCTACGATCTGATGGAGCTGGTGGATGCTGATATCGCGGCAAATCCGCAGGATTATGACATAGAGGAACCGGATCCGAATATCGATTTTCGCCGGGTGCGGAATCTGGATGTATATTTCACGCACACGGCTATTCCGCTGACTACGGATATTTATGATATCGATCAGTGGCAGGGCGGCGATATCGTTGTATTTAAAAAACATATCGGGATTGTTTCTGACAAACGAAATGATGACGGCGTGTCTTACGTGATTCATCATAGCAATCCGTTCCAGGCGGCCTATGAGGAGGATATTCTGGAGAAAAGAGATGATCTGACGGCACACTATCGGATCAGTGAGTAAATGTATCGGGAAGCTGAATTCCGATGCGGGAATGAAGGAAGGACGTTTTGCCAGAAGTGGCAGACCGTGTATAAAAAAGCCGATGGCAAAGGAGCACATCAATGCTCCGCGCCATCGGCTTTTTGTCCGTCCGGACCTCTAGTCGGCCGGAGAGTTGTCTTCCGGCACGATGATATTTAAGATAAATACGATCAAGAAGGACACCATCAGGGAGCTTCCCAGAATGTTTTTGGCCAGCTGCGGGCAGAACTGCAGGACATCCGGCACTGCGTCAATACCTACGCCGATGGCCAGTGCGATACCAACGATCAGCTTGTTCCGGTAATTCATCGGCTGCTCGCCCAGAAGCTGGATACCTGACATGGTGATGGCGGCAAATACGGTGACGGTAGCGCCGCCCAGGACCGGCTGCGGGATGGTGGTCATCAGCGCGCCGAACTTCGGACAGAAACCGGCAGCCAGCATGATGATGCCGACAATGAGGAACACTCTCTTTGCCACGACCTTGGTGGTACAGATCAGACCAACGTTCTGGCTGTATGGGTCAGTAGGCAGACCGCCGATGATCGCGCCGATCATACCGCAGATGGACTGGCCTTTGATGGCGCCGCCCAGCTCTTTATCTGTGGCCTCCCGGCCGAATCCGCCCATGGCGGTGGAAGAAACATCGCCGATGGTCTGCACAGCCTGTACCACATACATGAGAATCATCATGACGATGGCATCCGCATGGAATTCCAGTCCGAAATGGAACGGAATCGGAACGGAGACCAGTCCGGCTTCATGGAATGTGGAGAAATCCACGATGCCGCCCATGAACAATGCGATCACATAGCCCACAACGATACCGATGAGCATGCCGGAAACTTTGAGATAACCCTTGCCGAACAGACTGCATGCCAGAGTGACAACCAGTGTTACCACAGCGAGAATCCAGAACTGCGGAGAACCAAAGGTACCTGCGCCCTGAGTGGCGGAGCCGCCGCCCATGTAGGTGATAGCGGTCTCATAAAGTGAAAGACCAATACTCAAAACGACCGTACCGCTGACGATCGGCGGGAAGAACCGGCGGATCTTACCCATGAACATACCGATAAAGATGGATACAAAACCGGCCACAAGCTGAGAGCCGAAGATGGCGGCGATGCCGTACTGCGTACCGATCATAGTCAGAATCGGCATGTAGGCAAAAGCCACACCCATTACATTTGGCAGCCCCATACCAAATCCCAGAACCGGGAAGAGCTGGAGCAGAGTGGTGATACCGCCGATCAGCATGGCTGCCTGTGTCAGCATGATCTGATCTGCCGCGGAGAGAGAAAGCGTGCTGGCGATGAGCATTGGCGGCGTGATATTGCCGACCAGCATGGCCAGTACGTGCTGCATTGCCTGTGGGAATGCCTGTCCGAAGGTAGGCTTCCCGTTGAGCTGAAACAGCTCGCTGCTGGATGAAGAATTAGTTTGCATGATTTCAACTGCCTTCCTTTGTATTATTGCACATTTTTTAAAACGACCTACCTATCATAACAAATCCGATTCTGTCTGTCTATGTCGAATTAATAAAATCGTAAAGATTGTGAAAAAAGTAGAAAAAATCAGGGAGAACCACCGTGATATACGCCGCCGGGGCGTCTTATCACGAGGGTTCTCCCTTTGTTTTCTGTATCTTATGGACGATCCTTTTCATGATGCGGTCCATTTTCTCATATTTCATCAGAAAGGAATCGGCGCTGGCCTCGATCATCTCGGCGGCGGTGACGCCGGTGAAGTCCACCTCGTATCCGGCACGCTCTGCCAGGATCTCTATGTACAGCCGCTGGGTGCGGCCGTTGCCTTCCCGGAATGGGTGCAGGGCGTTGATCTCGGAGAGATAGTAGGAGAGTCGCAGCGGCATCTCTTCTTCGCTGCAGCGGCGCAGGTATCGTTCTTTTTTAAGCTTGTTGAAGATATCCTCGGCC
>DXEQ01000031.1 GCA_019114885.1 Candidatus Anaerobutyricum stercoripullorum | reverse complement strand
ATAATACACAAAAAATTAAGGAAACCGCTCCCGTCAAAGTATATACAAACCTCACTTTATATGATAAAATGTTTTACTAGTGTACTGTATCATCCTTCTGGCAGGGTGATATGATACAAAATGTACCGCAGTCTTTCGCGCATCAAAAAGCGGAAAGACTCCTTCTTTTGCGCCTGGAGAGCCGGAAGGAGGCAGAATGGAGAAGCGGTTTAAGACAATGAAGGAGAGGCCGGTCTCAGAACGGCCCTATGAAAAATGCCTGGAATACGGTCCGGAGAGTTTGAGTGACGGAGAGCTTCTGGCTGTCATTCTGCGGTCCGGTACCAGAGAGTGCAGTGCTCTGGAACTGGCGTGGAAAATACTTGAAAAACATCCGGTTTACAAAGGAATTGCAGGTCTGTATCATATGAAGATAGGGATGCTCAAGGAGATACCGGGGATCGGCAATGTGAAGGCCATTGAGATTCTGTGTATTCTGGAGCTGTCCAAGCGGCTGTCCCGGACCTCCGTGGACAGGGACGCCGATTTCAGTTCGCCGGAGCATATCGCGGCCTACTACATGGAGAGCATGCGTCATCTTGAGGAAGAGCGGGTACTGCTGCTTCTTCTGGATGGAAAGCATCGTCTCATGAAAGAGATCTATCTTTCCAGAGGGACGGCCAACAGCGCGTATGTCTCGGTGAAGTCTGTGTTCATTGAGGCCTTCCGGTATGAGGCGGTACACATCATCCTGCTTCATAATCATCCTTCGGGGTCCCCGGAGCCAAGCCGGGAGGACCTGGTCCTCACCAGAAGAATAAGGGAAGCGGGCGAATTGCTGGGAATCCCTCTCACTGACCATATCATTATCGGGGACCGGTGTTTTACGAGCCTGCGGGAGCAGGGGATGATGTGAGAAAGACCGGTTTGTCCGGAAGTGTCACGCCGGATCGTAAAACATACCGGAGCATAAAAGAGAAAACAAAGAGAAAACCATCCGGAACATCCTGTTCCGGAGATGCATAAAGATTTAGGAAAGGAGACATACCGATGTCCGAAAAAATATATGGAATTGACATGGGAACGAATTCCATTAAGATCTATCAGAAATCCGCAGGTGTTGTAGTCCATCAGAAGAATATGATCGCCATGGTGAAGAAGAATGAGCCGATGGCCATGGGAGATGAAGCCTATTCCATGTACGAGAAGGCGCCGAAGAACATCGAGGTGAAGCACCCGATCGTCAACGGCGTGATCGCGGATTTTTCCGCCATGCAGACTATGATCGAGCTTTATTTCAAAGGATTTAAGGGAAAAAAGGCGTCAGAGGGTCTGACAGCCAACGGAACATCGGAGTTCTATATTGCGGTCCCTACCGATATCACTGAGGTGGAGAAGAGAGCGTTCCATGATCTGATTGCCAGCTCTTCCTTAAAGACTAAGAAGATCCGTCTGGTGGAGAAACCGATCGCGGATGCTCTGGGAGCCGGTCTTGACGTGATGGATGCCACAGGAAGGCTGATCGTCAACATTGGCGCCGACACCACGGAGATCAGTCTGATCAGTCTCGGCGGTATCGTGCAGAGCCGTCTCCTTAAGATTGGAGGCACAAGATTTGACGAGGCCATTCAGCAGGCGGTGAAGAAGAAACATAACCTGGTGATCGGCATGAAGAGCGCGGAGCGGCTGAAAATGCAGCTGGCCAGCGGCATCAAGGAAGAAGAAGAAGTGACATATGATGTGATGGGACGTAATCTGATCACCGGTCTTCCGAACAGGGTGACAGTGACGAACCATCTGATTTTTGAAGCTATGTCGGAGAGCATGTCCTCCGTCATCGACGCGATTAAGTTTATTCTGGAGAAGACTCCGCCGGAATTATCCATGGATATCATGCACGACGGCATCTGTATGACCGGCGGCTCCACCCATATCAAGAATCTGGACCTGCTCATTCAGCAGGAGACAGGCCTTTCCATCATGAAGATGGAGGAGCCGGAGCTCACGGTTGTCAAAGGTCTCGGAATGATCATGGAGAATCCGGAGTACGAGAGAATTGCCAACAATTTTCTGGAGTCCGATTTCCGTTAGGAGTCACACAGTATAGTTGGGAGTGAAATCATGAAGCATCGCCGTAATTTTGAATTCTCGCCGAAAATGCTTTTGATCCTTCTCACCGTGATCTGTATGCTGCTTTTGTCCGTCAGCGTCCTTTTTAAAGACGCGACCAGACCGTTTACCAGTATTGTGGCAGCGGTGGTCATACCGATGCAGGACGGGATCAACTCTGTCGGTGTGTGGGTCAGCGACCGGGCCGGTTCCATGCAGAGTATGGAGGAGCTTCGGACGGAAAATGAGCAGCTCAGACAGCAGGTGGAAGATCTGACCCGGCAGAACGCGAGTCTGCAGAGCGATCAGAGCGAGCTGGAAGAACTGCGCTCTCTCTTCGCGCTGAGCCAGCAGTATGTCGATTACACCAAGATCGGCGCCAGAGTGATCAGCAGCGGGAGCGGCAACTGGTATGAGAATTTTGTGATCAATAAAGGATCTGACGACGGGATCGCCGTCAATATGAATGTGCTGGCCGGAGACGGACTGGTGGGAATCGTGACAGAAGTGGGACATAACTTTGCCAGGGTACAGTCGATCATCAGTGATGACAGCAGTGTCAGCGCCATGTCCGCGTCAGCTGCGGATACCTGCGTGGTGAAGGGCAACAGCGAGTCTGCCCGCAGGGACGGGGTGATCGACGTGACATATATCAGCAAAGACGCCACTATGGTTGACGGGGAAGAACTGGTAACTTCCAATATCAGTTCCAAATACCTCCCGGGACTGAAGATCGGGACTGTGAGCGGTATTGAGATGGATTCTTCCAATCTCACAAAATCGGCGAAGCTCACACCGGTGGTGGATTTTCAGCATGTCGATGAGGTGCTGGTAATCACCCAGTTAAAAGAAGTGCCGGCTGGCAGTGAAAGTGCAGATTAAGAAAAGTATTGGCGGAAATCCGGCATCAGAGGTGATGCCGCTTTTTCCGCTGATTGTGTAAGAAGGGATATTTATGAGGCGGATAATTGTGACGGCCATCACCATACTGGTGTGTTTTTTATTGCAGACGTCGGTGTTCGATCTGTTCAAGCTGGCAGATACCGTGCCAAATGTGCTGCTCATTCTTGTATCATCGGTGTCTGTCATGAGGGGACAGAAAGAAGGAATGCTCACAGGATTTTTCAGCGGTCTTCTGCTGGATATTTTCTACGGTTCCTGGCTGGGAGGATTTGCATTTTTGTACATGATCTTTGGTTTTGTGGGCGGACTGTTCAATCAGATCTATTATTCTGATGATAATTTTCTTCCGATCATCATGATCGGGGCAGGAGATCTGATCTACGGAATCTGTATGTATATTGTCTATGGACTTCTGCAGAACCACATGCACATATTGTTTTATATCAGAACCATTATATTACCGGAAATGGTCTATACGGTCGCGGTGGGCCTGATTCTTCATCAGATTCTGCTGCGGATCAATGACTGGCTCGAGAAGAATAATAAAGGAAGTGCAGATTTTGTTTAAAATGAACCTGAAGATAGACGGGAATAAATTAAAAAAGCAGCTGAAAGAGATCGTCTCCAATCGTATGATCCTGGTGGGTGTTTTTGTATTGTTTTTGTTCTGCCTGCTGGCGTACCGGCTTTTTGTCCTACAGATCGTGGAGGGCGAAGGGCATCTGGAGAGCTTTAACTATAAGGTGGAGAGGACCATTGAGACCAGCGGTTCCCGGGGCAATATCTATGACTGCAACGGCAAGCTTCTGGCGTATAATCAGCTGGCTTATTCCGTCACCATGGAGTCCACCGACGAGACGGCCGATATCGCAAGAGAGCGGAGCGCTGCGGAGGGAAGAGAGATCTCGCAGAATGAAGTGAGAAATGAAGTGATCTATAACCTGATCGAACTTCTGGAAGCCAACGGCGACGAGATCCAGTACGATCTGCCCCTGGAGATCAACGGAAAAGGCAAGCTGGCCTTCACAGAATCCGGAAGCAGGCTGCGGCGGTTCAAGATGGATATTTACGGTATCACCAGTCTGGATGATCTGGAGAGTGAAGAAAGAGAGCGGGCGGAAAAGTGGCTGAATTCCTCCCCGGAAGACGTCTACGAATATCTCCGCATGGGGACGGACGGGCCGACCGGTTCCGGTAAGATGTTTGAGATATCGGACAGCTATTCCATGGAAGATACGCTCAAGATCATGTCTGTCCGCTATGATCTCTATATGAACCGATATTCCCAGACTACGCCGATCACGGTGGCGACCAATATCAGTGAGGAGAGTATCGCCGCTCTCTCCGAGCAGGCGGACGCGTTCCCGGGCGTGGAGATCAAGACAGATTCTTTAAGAAAATATAATGACGCCAAATATCTGGCGGGCATCATCGGCTACACCGGCGTGATCTCTGAGGATGAACTCACAGAGTACAACAGCGCGGGCGGAGACTATGAGGCCAGCGATGTGGTCGGAAAGACCGGCATTGAAAAGACCATGGAGACAACCCTGCAGGGGAAAAAAGGAAAAAAGAAGGTGCTGGTGGATAATCTGGGCAAGATCATTCAGGAAGTGGATTCCACGGAAGCCAGTGCAGGCAGCAACGTGTACCTGACCATCGACCTGGACCTGCAGAAATATGCCTATAATATACTGGAACGGCGTCTGGCCGGTATCGTCCTGGCGCATCTTACCACGGCGGACGATGCGGGAGACAGCAAGATGATTCCGATAAAAGACGTATATTTTGCGCTGATAGACAATAATATTATTGATGTAACAAAATTAAACCGCAAAAAGGCACAGTCCAATGAAAAAGAAGTGTACCGCCTTTTTGAAATTAAACAGAATACGGTCATGCAGACACTCCGCCGGGAGCTTTCCGACGGGCGGACTTCCCGGGAAGATCTGAGTGAGGAACGCCGGGAATATGCGGATTACATTTACGATATGCTCTTGGATAGCGAGCTCCTCTCCTCCTCTCTCATGGATGAGAGCGATAAAACGTATCAGGAGTGGGAAGAGGGCAGTATCAGTCTTAAGACTTTCCTGCAGCATGCCATCAACAGTGAGTGGGTGGATATATCCGCTCTGGATATCGCTTCGGATTATTATTCCAGCGATGAAATCTACAACGAATTAATCGATTATATTATTGATGCATTGAAAAATGACGAGGCATTTGATAAAATTTTATACAAATACATGATCAAAAACGGAGAGCTGAGCGGCAAGAGAGTGTGCATGCTCCTCTACGATCAGGGCGTCCTCAACAAGGACAAGGATGAGGATTACGATGCCCTGCGGACAGACCAGATGTCCGCCTACAGCTTCATGTATGAGAAGATAAGAAATATTGAGATCACCCCGGCGCAGCTGGCTTTAGATCCATGTTCCGGTTCGGTCGTTATCACAGACCCGGATACCGGACAGGTCCGGGCGATGGTGTCTTACCCGAGTTACGACAATAACCGGCTGGCCAACGGGATCGACTCAGAATATTACGCGGCGCTCAACAGCGATAAGTCTTCTCCGATGCTGAACCGGGCTACCCAGACAAGGACGGCCCCGGGTTCCACATTCAAGCCGGTTTCCGCCACTGCCTCTCTGGAAGAGGGAATCATCGACGAGAGCAGTTATGTGCGCTGTACCGGTATATTTGAAGAGATCACGCCGAGCCCTCGGTGCTGGATCTATCCGAATGCGCACGGACTTCTGAATGTGAGCGGAGGTATCGCCCAGTCCTGTAACTGTTTCTTCTATCAGATGGGATACAGTCTGGGAACAGAGCACGGTGCCTACAGCAGTGAGACCGGTCTTAAGAAGCTGGAGAAATACGCGACCTATTACGGCTTTGACCGGAAGTCGGGTGTGGAGATCACGGAGTATGAACCGCATATTTCCGACGAGGACGCGGTCCGTTCCGCCATCGGGCAGGGTACCCACAGTTACGCGCCGGTACAGATTTCCCGTTACGTGACCTCTCTGGTCAATGAAGACAATCTTCTGGGACTGACCCTCCTTGATAAGACGACGGACGCGGAGGGCAACGAGCTCACATCCTATGAGACCAAGGTGGAGGACAAGCTGGATGTGAGTGATAAGACTTTTTCCCTGATCAGACAGGGGATGATCGATGTGGTCAGCGGACCGAACAGCACGATTCGTTCTCTTTATGACAAACAGGGATTGAAGGTGGCAGGAAAGACAGGTACCGCGCAGGAAAATACCGAGCGTCCGAACCACGCGCTGTTTATCTCTTACGCTCCGTATGATAATCCGGAGATCACCATGACAGTGGTCATCCCGAACGGATATACTTCTGTGAATGCGGCAGCGGTAGCGAGAGATATTTATAAATATTATTTCAACAAAGCCAGCAAGGATGAGAAGAAGGCTACGACAGCCCTGATGCCATCCGGCGGCGACAGCAGCAACGATTAGAAACAGGAGGAATTATGAAAAGTTCCGTTATCATCAAAGGAAATAAGTACGGATTTCAGATTGTGCTGAATCCTGCCCTTCCTTTTGAGGAACTACTACGCGAAGTGGCGGAGAAGTTCAGAGAATCCATCCGGTTCTTTGACTTCAGCCAGTCTATCGCAGTAAGCTTTGAGGGAAGAGATCTTACACAGGGAGAACAGAATTTACTGGTAGATACCATCGTGGAGAACAGCGGCCTTCGAATCAGTTATATTATCAACGGGGGCAAGGCCGTGGAGACGGAATTCGCGGAAGCTTTGTCTGACGTGAGGGAAGAAGAGGAGACGGAAGAAGAACTGCCGGGAGGAATTGAATTTCCGGAGAATCTGGTAGGTAAGAACGGTCAGTTTTATCGGGGAACGCTCCGGTCCGGACAGAAGATAGAAGTGGACGGCAGTATCGTTGTTCTGGGGGATATCAATCCGGGAGCCCAGATCATTGCCGGAGGCAATGTCGTCGTCCTGGGCTGTCTGAAAGGAACGGTCTATGCCGGTTATCCCGGGGACAGAGGAGCCTTCGTGGCTTCACTGATGATGGAACCCATGCAGATTCAGATCGGCGACTGTATCGCCAGATCCCCGGATCAGAAGGTGAAAAAAACAAAGAAAAAGAAAAACCAGAAACAGCTGGAAGCAAAACTGGCATTTGTGGAAAACGACAGTATTTTTATTGAGACGATCACAAGATCGCTGATCAGTGAGATAAGTATCAGTTAAGGAAATAAAAGGAGATTGAAGATGAGTGAAGTAATTGTAATTACATCAGGAAAAGGCGGCGTGGGAAAAACTACGACCACAGCCAACATTGGTACGGGACTTGCAAAAATGGGCAAAAAGGTTGTCATGATCGATACGGACATCGGACTGCGGAATCTGGATGTGGTCATGGGACTGGAGAACAGGATCGTATATAATCTTGTGGACGTGATCGAGGGCAATTGCAGGATCAAGCAGGCAATGATCAAAGATAAAAGATACTCCAATCTCTTTTTACTTCCTTCTGCGCAGACAAGAGACAAAAGTTCCGTGAATCCGGAACAGATGCGCAAACTGGTAGACGAGCTCCGGGAGGAGTTTGATTACATACTGCTTGACTGCCCGGCCGGCATTGAGCAGGGATTCAAGAATGCGATATCCGGAGCGGACCGCGCGCTCATCGTGACGACGCCGGAAGTTTCCGCCATCCGCGACGCGGACCGGATCATCGGTCTTCTGGAAGCCAATGATCTGAAGCGGATCGATCTGGTGATCAACCGTATCCGCATGGACATGGTAAAACGGGGCGATATGATGTCTGTGGACGACGTCATTGATATCCTGGCCATCGATCTGATCGGCGTGGTGCCGGATGACGAGAGTATTGTTGTGGCAACCAATGAGGGGGAACCGCTGGTGGGAAAAGATACGCAGGCTGGCCGCGCTTTTGAGAACATCTGCCGCCGTATTGTCGGAGAGGAAGTACCATTTATGGAATTCGATGTGGATGGGATTTTCAAAAAGATCTTCAATATATTTAAGAGGGGTTACTAAAGGAGGAAGGACACATGGGGTTCATAGATACATTTTTCAGAAAAAGGTCATCGGGGACAATGGCAAAAGACCGGCTGAAGCTTGTTCTGGTCTCTGACCGCGCGAGCTGCTCACCGGAAACAATGGAGATGATCAAAAACGATATCATCGAAGTCATCTCCAAATATATGGAGATTGACACGCAGGGACTGGATATCCAGATCACCCAGACAGAGACAGAGGCCGGAGGAGGAAACGGACCGGCACTCTATGCCAATATTCCGATCAAAGAGGTCCGCTTTCACCGATGAGATTAGGAGGCTTACATGTTAAGACAGAAATACCAGTTTAAGAATTATAATTGGGTGCTGGTCCTCGTTGTGGTCATCTTGTGTGGCCTGGGTGTGTTATTTATCAACAGCGCCGACAGCTCTTACACCGGACGGCAGTTTCTCGGACTGCTGCTGGGCGCGGCAGTGATGTTTGCCCTCTCGGTCATCAATTATAATTTTATCTGTGATTTCAGCAGAATACTGTATGCGTTGAATATCGTGCTGCTGCTTTTGGTGAAGGTTCCGTTCGTTGGAGTCTCTGTCGGCGGCGCGCAGCGATGGCTCAATCTGGGTTTTACCAGAATACAGCCATCAGAATTTACGAAGATCATTATGATCATTTTTGTGGCGGTCTATATCCAGGAGCATGAAGAGGATTTTAACAGCTGGAAGAATCTCCTCCGGCTGGCGGGCCTTTGCGCAGTCCCGCTTCTGCTTGTGGTGATGCAGCCGGATCTGTCCACGACCATCGATATCACAGTTATGCTGCTGGCGGTTATCTTTGTGGGCGGTCTGGACGGCAAGCTCATCCGCCGATGCATCATCATCGGAATCCCTCTGATGGCGCTGTTTCTGTGGTATATCCAGACGCCGAACCAGATCCTGCTCCGCCCTTATCAGGTGACGAGGATCATGACTTTTCTGAATCCTTCTGAGTATGCGGATACCACGGCATATCAGCAGGAGAACTCTGAGATGGCCATCGGTTCCGGGCAGCTTTACGGAAAGGGACTGAACAATAACACTATTTCCGAAGTGTCGGTGACGGATACCGGTCTGGTTTCAGAACAGCAGACAGACTTTATCTTTTCTGTGATCGGTGAGGAAGCCGGTTTCATCGGAAGCATGATTGTTATTGCATTATTTGCGATAGTAGTGATACAATGTTTAATAATAGCGCAACGTGCCAAAAATATGAGTGGAAGACTCATTGCGTCGGGAGTGGCCGCCTGGATCGGATTCCAGACTTTTATCAATATCGGGGTGGCGACACATTTTCTCCCGAATACCGGTTTGACGCTTCCGTTTATGAGCTACGGGCTGACTTCGCTGCTGAGCTGTATGGCGGGAATCGGGCTGGTGCTGAATATCGGTTTACAACGACATTATTAACTTAGGAGGGGTTTTGATGAACGTAGGATTGATTGCACATGACGGCAAGAAGAAACTGATGCAGAACTTCTGCATCGCGTACCGAGGTATATTGAACAAACACGAATTATTTGCAACTGCGACAACCGGAAGGCTGATTGAAGAAGTGACCAACCTGACTGTGCATAAATATCTGGCGGGCTCGCTGGGTGGAGAACAGCAGCTGGGCTCACAGATTGAACACAATCTGATCGATATGGTGATTTTTTTGAGAGACCCTCTGAACCAGAAGACACATGAACCGGATCTGTTTAACGTGATGCGTCTGTGCGATATGCATAATATCCCGCTGGCCACGAATCTGGCCACGGCGGAGCTTTTGGTGCTCGCGCTGGACCGCGGCGATCTGGAGTGGCGGGAGATGTATCGTTAACAGGCGATGGGACGGAGATGGCGCGTCCTTCGTACATTTCTTAAAATGTGTCGAAAATAGACGATAACGAAAAGAGAAGCATATGAGACAGAAACGAATATTTGCCCGTATGGGCTGGATTTTGGCACTGGTCATGCTGAGTGTGGCCGTAACCGGATGTATCCGGAATCCTTTTCAGATCACAGATTCTTACGAATCGTATTATGAGGGACAAAAAGAAGAGCAGACGGAAGAGATGGAAGGAATGGCAGCCGATCTGGCCGTTCTTTCCAAAGAAGAAGAGAATACGCCGGGCTATCTGAGCAGCGATTACGCCGATCTGCTCATCAATGACAGCACGGGGAAGGTTCTCAAGTCTCACCGCTGTTTTGAGCGGGTATATCCGGCCAGCACCACAAAGGTCATGACAGCGCTTCTTGTGCTGGAGCATGGCAATCTGGATGACGAGATCACACTGGACCATGATATCGACCTGGGGGAAGACGGTGCCGTTGTGACCACCCTCTCCAAAGGAGATACTCTGACGGTGGACGAGGCATTCCATGGACTTCTGGTCAAGTCAGCCAACGACTGTGCCGTGCTCCTGGCGGAATACATCGCCGGAAGCGAGGAAAAGTTTGTGGATATGATGAACGAGAAGGCCAGAGAACTGGGGGCGACCCACACACATTTTGTCAATCCGCACGGCCTTCACGACGACGATCATTATACGACGGCTTACGATCTGTATCTGATATTCAAAGAGGCGGTCAAATATGATACCTTTGTGGATATTGTTTCCAATAAAGATTATACGATGACCTATACGACGGCGGACGGCCGGGAGGTCAGTGAATACATGCAGAGCACCGATGAGTTTCTCCTGAACACCTATCCGGTTCCGGAGGGAGTGACTGTGTATGGAGGCAAGACAGGTACGACCTCCATCGCGAAGTCCTGCCTGATACTCATGTCGGAAAATGAAGCGGGAGAGCGTTTCTTTTCTGTGGTGATGGGCGCGGAGACCCACGATGATCTGTATCGTTCCATGACAGAATTGTTAGAAAATATTGTGAATGATTGAATTAATGGTTGTGATTTTACGTCATTTCAACTATAATGTATGTAGGATTTTAATATAAGGAGGACATAAAGATGATTGAAATTATTGCAGGACTGAAAGGACACGGTAAAACCAAGATTTTAATTCAGAAGGTCAATGATGATATCAAGCTCACTAAGGGTACGATTGTATACCTGGACAAGAATAATAAACATATGTATGAATTGAGCAATCAGATTCGTCTTATTGTGGTTCCTGAGTTCAATATTGAGAATACAGACATGTTCATCGGATTCATTGCCGGTATCTTATCTCAGGATCATGACCTGGATAAGATCTATCTGGACAGCTTCCTGACTACAGCATGCATTGACGGTAATCTGGATTATGCGGTAGCGAAGCTCAACGTATTATCTGAGAAGTACGATGTAGATTTCGTGATCAGTGCATCTGCCGAGAAGGATGATATGCCGGAATCCGTACAGCAGTATGTCACCGTTTCTTTATAGGAGAGCATAGCGGGCGTACATAACAAAGAACGAACAGTCATGTTACCGGAAGCCGCCTTTACACTGGATGGTGGGGGCAATAAGGGAGCATGGACAAAACTATGAGGGTGTTACAAGAAGGAGAATGCCAGCCGGCCGAGTGTTTCGGTGAAGGGAACTGCCTGGCAGCCGAATTTTTGGAACACCCTTTTTTCAGCGGAATTTCTGTGGAATTTCCATGATATAAAAAGCCCTCCGGGCGGGATGCAGTCCGCGGCGGTGTGGAGGAGCAAAGAAGCTCTGAGTATTTACAGGTGAAGGAAAAATATAATGACAGAAAACAGAATCTATTATTCTTACAGTGAATATCTGAAAAAGAAATATGGGGAGAAAGTCTATAAGCTCCCGGTCAATCTGCCGGTATCCTGTCCCAATCGAAAGGAAGGCGCCGGCTGTACTTTTTGTGCTGAGGAGGGGACGGGTTTTGAGGCGGCGGACGCCGGCATGTCAGTGCGCGAACAGCTGGCGGCGTCCCGGATCAAGGTGGAAAAACGGTATCACGCCGGAAAGTTTATCGCTTATTTTCAGAATTATACCAATACATTTCTTCCTCTCCCGCAGCTGATGTCCTATCTGCGGGAGGCGGCAGCGGTGGAAGATGTGGTGGAACTCTGCCTGTCTACCCGGCCGGATTGTATCAGAAGAGATTACCTGGAAGCCATGGCGGCGCTTAAGGAGGAGACAGGGCTGGAGATCTCTCTGGAACTCGGTCTTCAGACTGTCAATTATCACACCCTTCGGGCAGTCAACCGGGGACATGGGCTGGCAGAATTTCTGGATGCGGTGCTTTCGGCGGCTCCGTTCGGCTTTCCGGTCTGCGTACATATGATCCTGAATCTGCCCGGGGATACCATGGAGGACGCCAGAGAGTCCGCCCGGATTCTGTCTGCTCTGCCGGTGTCCATGGTGAAGCTCCACTCGTTGTATATTCCTAAAAAATCTGTGTTGTATCAGGAATACAGAAATGGTAGAATAAGCGTATGCGAAAAAGAGGAATACCTTGAGCGGCTGGCGGAATTCATCGCGCTGCTCCGGCCGGATATCGCTGTGGAGCGGCTGTTTGCCAGGATACCGGAGCGGGATTCGGCATTCTGCAACTGGGGATGCAGCTGGTGGAAGCTCATGGAAGAGTGGAAAACGCTGATGGAACAAAAGAAGTATGCGCAGGGCATTCATTATCATTATCTCAATGGAGCGGCGTTAGACAGGTGGGGATTATAGAGATGGCAAAGAAAAGAGAACGAAAGCGATTGTCCGTCATCAATATGGGAACACTGGTTTTTCTGGTGATCATTATTTATCTGACGGCCTATGTGATCCAGTATCTGGGCAAGGAGAAGCTGGCCATATACGAGGTCAGCGCCAGCAACATGTCTGAGGAGATCCGCGGTACCGGATTGATTCTCCGGCAGGAATCCCTGATGACCACGGGGGAGACCGGCTATGTGAATTATTATGTGAAGGACGGCTCCCGGGTTAAAAAAGACGGCATCGTCTATACATTGGACACCACGGGCAAGCTGCAGTCCTGGCTCAATGAGTTGCTGGAAAAAAAGACGGCCATAGGCACAGAGGAAAAGAAACAGATTTATGAGGATCTGAATACATTTACGGACAGCTTTACGGACAACAACTTTTCGGCGGTTTACGAGGCAAAAAGCGAGATCGATCACGATCTGATGTCCTACACAGACACGATTCTTGCGGACAATAAAGACAAGCTGGAGGAAAAATACGGGAACGGGAGTTACGTGGAGGTGAAGGCGGAACAGTCCGGTCTAGTCACCTTCTTTTCCGATGGCATGGAGTCACTGACGGAGGCAAGTTTTACGGAAGAAGATTTTTCACAGGAATCCCGGATGGAAGATCTGCGAAGCAGAGAGGAGAAAAAGGCAGGATCTCCGGTATACCGCATTGTCACGGGACAGAACTGGGAACTGATCCTTCCGGTCAACGCGGATGAGTATGACCGCATGAAGAATCTTGAAAAGAAGGGCGTCCGCACGGTGCAGGTGACATTTCGTAAAGATGATTTTGAGACAGAAGCCCCTTTTGAATGTCAGAAAAAAGAGGGGAAATGTTATGTGAAACTGTCTTTTGATGATTACGTACAAAGGTATATCAATCAGCGATATCTTTCGGTACGGCTTAAACTGTCGGAGATCACCGGACTGCAGATTCCGTCCAGTTCTCTGGTGGGAAAAGATGTGTATAAGATTCCGGCCTCTTATCTGACCAGAGGCAGCAACAACAGCGGAGATAATCAGGTCAATGTGGTTTCCACCAATAAGGATGGGGAGGAGATCCTCACGCAGGTCACGGTGACCAAATGCCGGACGGAGGGACAGAATGTCCTGATTACGGCAGACGAATTAAAGCCTGGTGATAAGATCTCAGATGTGGAACAGGCAAAGACCTATACGCTGAAGGAGCAGAGTGTCCTCCAGGGCGTGTATGTGGTCAACAGAGGCTACGCGGAGTTTAAGCCGGTGACGATTCTGAAGAGGACGGAGGATTACTGTATCATTTCCTCGGAGGACAGTGATGTGGAATTATACGACCGGGTGATCCTGAACAGTGATACCATCCGGGAAGGTCAGGTGATATACTGATGAAAGGAAAGGATGACGAGAGTAAGATGTTAGAGGAGAATCTGGCAAATGTAAAGAAAAATATCGAAAGAGCCTGCCAAAAAGCGGGCAGAGACGCCGGGGAAGTCACGTTGGTGGCAGTCAGTAAGATGAAGCCGCTGGCGGATATTGAGACGCTGGTAAAGACCGGTCAGATGGAGTACGGGGAGAATTATGTGCAGGAACTCTGTGAGAAATATGAACAGATCAGCACGCCGGTCCGCTGGCATATGATCGGACATCTGCAGACAAACAAAGTAAAGTACATCATCGACAAGGTTGTGCTGATTCATTCGGTGGATTCTCTGCATCTGGCAAAGCAGATCGAGAAGGAGGCGGCCAAAAAAGATATCACGGCGCAGATCCTTTTACAGGTCAATGTGGCCGACGAGGATACCAAGTTCGGTATCACGCCGGAAGAAACGATGACTCTGGCGGAGGAGATCAGTCATTTTCCTCACGTACGCATCAGAGGTCTGATGACCAGCGCGCCGCTGGTGGATGATCCGGAAGAAAATCGCTGTTATTTTAAAAAATTACATAAATTATTTGTTGACATCAGAGATAAAAACATTGATAATGTAACCATGGACATTTTATCTATGGGGATGACGAATGATTATGAGGTTGCCATTGAAGAAGGGGCCACCATGGTACGGGTGGGGACCGGCATCTTCGGGCAGCGCGATTATAAAAAATAACAGGGAGGAACGAAGGAATGAAGTTCGCGGAGAAGTTTTTGAACCTGATGACATTGAGTGATTCCGATGAGGATTCTGCAGAAGAATTTGAAGAAGAATATGATGAAGTGACAGAGGAACCGTCGGGAGAGAAAGCGGAGAAGGATGCGCCTCAGCAGCCGAGGAAGCCGATTCTTTCTTTTCGACGCAAAAAGAAGGAACAGCCGGAAGAAGAACCGGAACAGGAACCGGTATCAGAGAGAAGAGTAATCCCATTTCATGGAAGACGAGAAGAAGGTGAAGTCGTGAGAGTTGTAAAACCACAGTTATTTAACGAGGCAAAAGTTGTTGCTGAATTCTTAAAGGACGGTGATACCGTCGTTGTGAACCTGGAGGGCATTGAGATTGGCGAAGCGCAGAGAATCGCTGATTTCATCGGCGGAGCATGTTTCGCCATTGACGGAACCCTGAAAGCTATTTCCAATAATATCTTTATTGTGGCTCCGGGCAACATCGAGGTTTCCGGCGACCTGCGGGACGAGATTATCAGCGACAGTATGATTTCTCCTGAGTTGACAAAGTTTTAGAAAATATTGACGAACGGCGGGCAGGGTATCTGCGCGGCATGTGTTCTGATGCCGGACGGGCAGCGGAACGATGGCGGGCGGGACTCTGCCATTTCTTATTGTGTAAGGTGTCTGCTGTCAGCCGGCAGATTGGACATTAAGGCAGAGAGAGACAACATTGAGATATCGGAGGAAGACAACATGTTGGAAAAACGATTGGAAGTAAAGGCAGAAGGGAAAAAAATCTATGATATTCTGATTCGGGATACCTTTTCCGGGCTGGCAGAGGAGCTGGCTCCTTTTGGCATAGAGGACAGGAAGCTGTGTATTGTGACAGAGAGAAATGTGGCGGGATATTATCTGAATGAGGTGCAGGAGGTTCTGGAGAAGGCCTGCCGCCAGGTGGATATTTTTATCTTTCAGGCAGGAGAGGCCAGCAAGAATCTGGACACGGTCAGCCAGCTGTATCGGTACCTTATTTTACATGAATACGACAGGAAGGATATGCTGATCGCTCTTGGCGGCGGCGTTGTGGGAGATCTGACGGGATTTGCGGCAGCCACTTACCTGCGGGGCGTGGACTTTGTGCAGGTGCCGACCAGTCTGCTGTCTCAGGTGGACAGCAGTATCGGCGGCAAGACCGGCGTGGATTTTCAGTCTTACAAAAATATGGTCGGCGCATTTTATATGCCAAAGCTTGTCTATATCAATATCCGGACTCTGGAGACCCTGTCAGAGCGGGAGTTCCACAGCGGACTGGGTGAGGTGATCAAACACGGACTGATCCGGGACAAAGACTACTATGCCTGGATCAAAGAAAACAGGGAGACCATTGCCCGGAGAGAGCCGGAGGTTCTGGCGCAGATGGTGGAAGGAAGCTGCAAGATCAAGCGGGCGGTGGTGGAAGAGGACCCGCGGGAGCAGGGAATCCGGGCGCTGCTTAATTTTGGACATACTTTCGGACATTCCATTGAGAAGCTGATGGATTTCAGCCTGACCCACGGAGAATGTGTGGGTATCGGCTGTGTGCTGGCTGCCGCCATGTCCCGGAAGAGAGGATATATCTCAGAAAAAGAATATGAGGACATCGCAGAGATGTTCGGGTATTTTGATTTTCCGGCGGTGCCGGAACAGCTGAAACCGGAAGAAATCATCCGGGAGACCCGGCATGATAAAAAAATGGAACACGGTACCATCAGGTTCATTCTCCTGCGGGCTGTCGGTGAGGCAGATATCTTTAAAGATGTGAGCGAAGCGGAGATGCGGGACGTTTTTGGAGGCCGGTCATGAATCGGGGATTAAAGGCGGGGATTGGCTGTGTGCTTCTGATCATTCTGGACCAGCTTACCAAGCTGTGGGTGCTGGATGCCCTTAGAGGGCAGGAACCGGTGACACTCCTCCCGGGAGTCTTTCAGCTTCTGTATGTGGAGAACCGGGGCGCCGCCTTCGGCATCCTGCAGAATAAACAGTGGTTTTTCGTGATCATCACAGTGGCCGTGCTGGCGGCTCTTTTGTGGGTGTTGCCAAAGATCCCGGCAGAAAGACATTTTCTTCCACTGTCCCTCTGTCTCTGTTTTATCGCGGCCGGAGCCGTGGGAAACATGATTGACCGGCTATTCCGGGGATATGTGGTGGATTTTCTGTATTTTCAGCTGATTGATTTTCCGGTCTTCAACGTGGCGGATATCTATGTGACGACCGCCTCGGTCGTATTGATTCTCCTGATCCTCTTTTTGTACAAAGAGGCGGACTTTGACCGGATTTTTCCAAAAAAGGATAAGAGGGAGAAATAACGCCGGCCCGCGAGGGCAGCAGGACGAAGGGAAAACAGATGCCGATACTTCCCGCCCGTCGGGAAAAGGCAGACAGAACAGGAACGATAAAGAGGGACAGCGATGGAAGAAAAGGAACAACGCTATTATTATACGGTGGAGAAGGAGCAGGAGGGGATGCGGCTGGATCAGTTCCTGGCGGCGGAACTGACGGAACATTCCCGCTCCTATATTCAAAAACTCATAAAGAACGGCCGGGTGTCGCTGAATGAGCGGCCGGGGAAGTCGGCGGCCCGGATTCAGACGGAAGACAGGATACTGCTCACTGTGCCGCCGCTTAAAGAACTGGCGGTCCTGCCGGAGGAGATGCCTCTCGATATCCTGTATGAAGACGAGGATGTGATCCTCATCAATAAGCCGAAGGATATGGTGGTGCATCCCTGCCCGGGCAGATACTCCGGCACGCTGGTCAACGGGTTG
This sequence comes from Candidatus Anaerobutyricum stercoripullorum, assembly GCA_019114885.1. Lineage (GTDB taxonomy): Bacteria > Bacillota > Clostridia > Lachnospirales > Lachnospiraceae > Anaerobutyricum > Anaerobutyricum stercoripullorum. The sequence goes on along the minus strand of DXEQ01000031.1, from coordinate 2,424 downwards.
CTTGCCCATTGTAAAGAGCAGCTTTCCGGCATCAACGGTGTGCTGCGGCCGGGTATCGTCCACCGCATTGACAAAGATACCACCGGTGTGCTGGTGGTATGTAAAAATGACATGGCTCACCGCAGCCTGGCAGAGCAGTTAAAAGAACATTCTATCACGAGAAAATACGAAGCCATCGTCTATAATAATTTTTCAGAGGACGAGGGAGTGATCGACGCGCCCATTGGCAGGAACCCGGCAGACAGAAAGAAGATGGCAGTGGAGTACAAAAACGGGAAGAGGGCGGTCACCCATTACCGGGTGCTCGATCACCTGAACCGACAGTTTAATTACGTGGAATGTCAGCTGGAGACGGGCCGGACCCACCAGATTCGCGTCCACATGGCAAGCATTGGACACCCGCTGCTGGGCGACGAGATCTACGGCCCGAAAAATGGCCGTAAAGGGCTGAAAGGGCAGTGCCTGCACGCCCGGGTACTGGGATTTATTCATCCGAGAACCGGGAAGTACATGGAGTTTGAGGCACCGCTGCCGGAGTACTTTAAGGAGCTGTTGGAGAAGTTCTGATTTATCAGGTAAAACAGACGACGGCGGGAGCACCCATGCCGCTTCGTCCGCCGACGCCCTCAGTTCGGCCATCAGATATTTTATGATCAAGCAGGGTTGAACTGCTTTTTAAGCAGTTCACGGCTATCGCCGCACGGTCAGACGAAAAGTTCCGCCCTTTGTGCCAGCACAGGGCGCTCGCTTTATCGCCTTCCCTCTCCCTGCTTTTATTCATAAAATTTTGCCATGTCCTCCTTCACAGGCCGGCGCCCGAAGGACATGGGTGCATGATACGCCGTCTGGAGAATGGCAGGCCAGTTATTCATCTGTATGGCCGCCCTGTCTCAGATAGTGTGAGGGTTCGTATCCCATACCCTCCCGATTCGCGGAAAAGATAAAATATCGCAGCAGTCATTCCCTGCACACATAATAAAATCTTCTTTACAAACCCCCTGCTTTATGATAAACTTGCAACGGTGTAAGTGCCGGAGGGCACAAAGTTAACCTTTACCAGGATATGGAGTTACTCCGACCTTGTCTTCGTAAAGGTGTTTATCATTATTAAGGAGGAACAAAACATGATCACAAAGGAAATGAAAGCAGAACTGATTGCAAAATATGGAAGAAGCGAAGGCGACACCGGTTCACCGGAAGTACAGATCGCTATCCTGACCGCAAGAATCAACGACTTACAGGATCACTTCAAGGCAAATCCTAAGGACCATCATTCCAGAAGAGGTCTTCTGAAGATGGTAGGTCAGAGAAGAAACCTTCTTGCATACCTGAAAGCAAAAGATATCGAGCGTTACAGAACACTGATCGAGCAGTTAGGCTTAAGAAAATAATTTCCTGGTAGCAGGAAAGGCGGGCGCCGCATCCTTCGGGAGCGGCGCTCTTCTTGTATTTTTGGTCCAAATAAGATAGAATAATACACAAATCTGCAGAGGGCATGGCTCTGCGCAAAAAGAAGAAATGAGGTGTGACTATGAGCAGATTAGTAAAAGGAATCATAGCGGCGGCCGCAGCAGTCATACTGCTCGGCGGAATCTGGCAGTGGAGAGCTTTCACTGAGAAGCAGGAACTGCGGGACGATGCGCTGCTGTATTTTAAAGAGCAGGATTACGCAAAGACCATTCAGTATCTGGAAAGCGCGCTGAACCGGCATGCGTTGTTTTCCGGCAGTCTGAATCACGATATGACCTGTTATCTGGCGGAGAGTTACTATCAGCTTAACGATTATGAGCAGGCGGAGGAGATTTACGATAAGCTGATCGCGTCGGATTCCGATGAACCGTCCTATTACCAGCTGAAAGGAAGATGCGCCAGGGATGACGGTGACCCGGAGCGGGCCATGGAGATCTATACGGACGGATGGGAGCACACGCAGGACAGTACATTTTTAAAACTGATCTGCGATATCTACCTGGAACAGGAAGATTATGAGAATGCGCTTGCATTTACAGAACAGGGAATTGCCGCCGGCGGGGAGACAAAGGGCGAGTTCATGTATCAGAAAGTCATCATATACGAGCGCTCTCTGGATTATGACGCGGCTTACGAGGCGGTGCAGGAATACTGTGAATTATTCCCGGAAGATGAAAACGCACAGAAAGAGATGACATTTTTGTCCACAAGGATATAAGATATCTATGGCAATTGGTTGACACTCTATCCAAACAATGGTAAAATTAGTCCTATAAAATAACTGAGGGGATATAACAAAATAGAAAAAAGTTTGCAGACATTTTCATAAGGAAGGAAGAATATCTGCTTTTTTTCCAAAATATGAAGTATGTCAGTTCTTTTTTTGTTTATACTGTATGCTGAGGTATCATTTCGAGGCAAATGAAGGGAAGGACATGCAGTTTCTGCGGGTTC
>DXEQ01000240.1 GCA_019114885.1 Candidatus Anaerobutyricum stercoripullorum | reverse complement strand
CTCGTCCTCTACCAGATTCCGTAAGAAAGTCACATCCACCACGGTTCCGCCGTCCTCATCTCCCACGTTATAGTAGGTATACGGGTCGATCTCGATGGATTTCAGACCTTTTCTCGTTACTCCATCTTGTTCATAATAAAACTCGATGTTCTCCGCCGCGCTGGCCGGTATCTGCGGCGCCAGTCCCAGCGCCAGCGACAGGCTCAGCAATATGGCTGTCAATCGTTTCCTCATCTCTTTCTCCTTTCTTCTGCTCTAGTGTACTAACCTGCTCACATTTCGCATAATGACTTGTCTGCATTTCCATCTGCGGTGTTGTCATCAATCGGCGCAGCGCCCACTACGCCTCATTCTTCCGCCTTGCAGCATGAAAACGCATTCTTCGCCATTATGCTGAAAATGAACGGGTCAGTACACTTGTTTTCAGAGATTTCCTCTTTTTAAAACATCTCTTTTATAGTAACACAGAAGATTCGGAGAGGGTGATGTCGTTCTCGCAGGCATCGTTGCTGTTTACGTTTCACCGGTTCATATAGCGCACAAAGCTTTTCTGGAAGTCCTTGCTGTACTTGCGTCCCACGGGCAGACGTCTGCCATCCTGCAGGTACAGGCACATGCGCCCGAACTCTTTTACATAGCTCATATTTACAAGAAAACTGTGATGGCATCTGCAGAACTGCTCTGCCGGCAGAAGCTGTTCCATCCCCGACAGCGACATGTAAAACACTTTTTCCTCTTCCCCGTTATGTACGATGACATGATGATTGGAGCTTTCGATGTAGCAGATCTCCTCCAGCGGCAGCATGACCGCCCTGTCCTTCTGATAGAGCATGATGCTTCCGGCGCTGTGGTTCAGTTCCCAGTCGATGCGCAGCGCGTCGGCAAGCTTCTCCCTGCTGATCGGTTTTAACAGAAAATGTACCGGCTGTACGCTGTAGCCTTCCAGCAGATATTCCTCGTAGCCGGAGACAAAGATAATGCCGGTGCGGTCACCCCGTTTCCGGAGAAGGTGCGCCAGATCCATACCGCTCATCTCTTTTTCTTCCATCTGGATATCCAGGATCAGCGTATCAAACTCCTGTCCGCCGTCCAGCTCCCGCTCCAGCTCCTGTGCCGATGCAAATGCTGTGATGTCCCCCTTGATCCGCATATCCCGCAAAATAGAATCGCAGAGACCCTGTATCTCCTCCCGCACATTCTTCTCGTCTTCACAGACTGCCAGCCGATATGTTTCCACTTTCTTTACCTCCTGCTTGCTTTTGTCACGTTTTATGTCATTACATTTTTTGTCATTATAGTATTGTCAGGGAGAAAATGCAACTATCTTCCGACAGACTTGCGCATTGATAATTTGTCCATTCTATGTTATTTTACAAAAAAAACAGAGATCTGTGTTCTGTTTATCATTCTTTTTTTGGAGGTACATGTATATGAAACGCATCCTTCGGTGGCTCTGCCCCGCCTTATTTCTGCTGATATGAGCCGGTATAATCTGGGCGCTTCATCGGTTTGTGGTAGTGAACGGCCATATGGAATATATCACCTGGGATTCTTCCGTCCGGATACTTTCCGACGGCACAGAAGTTCCTTTTGAGACGAACACCTACAGTAATACAAGCGACGCGAAGGGCTCTTATCGCTTCTCCAGCCATCTGCCGGAAGGACTGCCGGAGGGCTCTCTCATTTTTGAGACATCGGGCTGCTCCGTCACCCTCTATTTAAACGGAACGGAGATCTACCGTTCTTCGGCAGCTACGTCCCAGGATGTGGCGTTGATGTCTCAGGCTACCATCCCTCTGCCGCAGGGAGCGACCGGCACCATCACTATGGATTATACCGTTTTGGACTCTTACGGAGCCATGTTCCCGCCTCTGCTGCGATTCATGCCTACATTTTTTACAGACTTACAGGCAACAGCTCTTGCCAACCGGGCCGCGCTTCCCGCCGGGGCGGCGGCACTGGCTTTCCTGCTTGTGACCAGTCTGTTTCTGCTGGGCGTCATGTCGCAGCAGCCGGACCTGCGTCTGCTCCCGCTTTTGGGCGCCGCTCTTGGACTGACTTTTTATCAGATGATCCAGGAACAGGGATTTCGTTTTCTCCCGGAAGCCGTCTGGCAGTTTTTCAGCCGACCGGCCATCAGTCTCGGCATTATTTTTCTGCTTCTTCTGTATCTGTTTGTCAACAGAAGCCGACACTTTTTCCGGCACCTGGGGATCGTGACAGCGTGGAGCGCCGCCGGACTGGCCGTCGCTTACCTTGTTTCACTCTGGCAGGGCAGTTATCTGTCTTCCTACATCAATTCCGAGGTTTCCATCCTGATAAACAACGGATTCTACGGCGGACTGACCTACTGGCTGATCCTCTGGTTGACCATCGTCTGCGCCGCCATCTCCGTTTACGGAACCATGCGCGCCTTCACCGCCCAGCAGAGCAATCTGGAGATGCTCTCCCTGCGCAGTCAGCTGATCACGGACAGCTATCATGCCATTGAGACAAAGATGAAAGAGAGCGCGGCTCTCCGCCATGAGATGAAACATCATCTCACCGCTCTGGACGCGCTCTGTCAGAAAAATGATATGGACGGCCTTAAAGAATTGTTACAAAATATGCTGGAAAAGGATGAGCGGCAGGCGCAGATTCATTTCACAAAGAACTACACCGTCAACGCCATCCTGCAAGACGCCGCCCTCCGGGCCGCGCAGTCCGACATCCACTTTGATGCCCGGGCGGAACTTCCACAGGAACTTCCCGTGCCGGAGCAGGATCTGTGCATCCTCCTCATGAACATGCTGGACAACGCACTGGAAGCCTGCGCCAAAGTGAAGGACGCCGACCGGCGCTCCATAAAGTTTCATGCGGACGTCAAAAATGGTTTCCTGTCCATTTCCTGCAAAAATACCTTTGCCGACAAGCCGCGGCAGGACCGCAGGGGCCGGTTCCTCACCAGCAAATCCGACGACCTGGCCCACGGTTTCGGTATCCCGCAGATGGAATCTGTCGCCCGCAGGTATCACAGCGTCCTCGATATCAGCTATGAGACGGACGGATTCTTCTCCGTGCAAACCACTTTGCAGCTGCCACAGGAAAATGCATGCTGAGACAGAGTTGAAAAGACTTACTCAACCAAATTTTTTCATCAAAATACCCCGGAGCATTGGATGTTTCCAAAAGCCCCGGGGCATTTTTATGTGATATTCTGTTATCTTTTATTATTGATTCTACTCCGATGAAACAACATCGATCAATCCAGTTCCAGCTTACCGGTGTAGAGCTGATAGTAGGTACCTTTGAGTGCGAGAAGCTCGTCGTGGGTACCGCGCTCGATGATCCGGCCATGCTCCAGAACCATGATGGCGTCACTGTTTCTGATGGTGGATAATCTGTGGGCGATGACAAATACGGTACGCCCTTTCATCAGGTTATCCATACCTTTCTGGACGATGCTCTCCGTTCTCGTATCGATGGAGGAGGTCGCCTCGTCAAGAATCAGAACCGGCGGATCCGCGATGGCCGCCCGGGCAATGGCAAGGAGCTGCCGCTGTCCTTGGGAGAGTTCTTCGCCGTCGCCGCTTAAGTGCGTATTATAGCCATCCGGCAGCATATTGATGAAGCCGTCGGCATGGGCCAGCTTCGCCGCGTTGTATACTTCCTCATCGGTGGCGTCCAGCTTACCGTAGCGGATATTCTCCATGATCGTGCCCGTAAACAGGTGGGTATCCTGCAGTACGATACCGAGAGAATGTCTCAGGTCCGCCTTCCTGATCTTATTGATATTGATGCCGTCGTAACGGATCTTACCGTCATCCACATCGTAGAACCGGTTGATCAGGTTGGTGATCGTCGTCTTGCCGGCACCGGTGGAACCGACGAAGGCCACCTTCTGTCCCGGCTTCGCGTAGAGGGACAGGTTGTGGAGTACCATGTGATCCGGCACATAACCGAAGGTCATATCGTCGAACTGTACGTCGCCTTTAAGCTCGGTGTAAGTCACGGTGCCGTCCGCCTGATGCGGATGTTTCCATGCCCACAGACCGGTACGCTCCGGACATTCGGTGATATTGCCGTCGGCGTCTTTCTTTGCATTTACCAGGGTGACATATCCCTCGTCTACCTCCGGCTCCGCATCCATCATGTTAAAGATACGCTCCGCGCCGGCCAGCGCCATGATGATGGAGTTGAACTGCTGCGCGATCTGTAAGAACGGCTGCGTAAAGCTCTTGGTAAACTGCAAGTAGGACGCCATGACGCCCAGTGTGATATTGCCGATGCCAAGGACGGAAAGGAATCCGCCGAACACCGCCGTCAGCACAAAGAGCAGGTTGCCCATGTTACCGATGACCGGTCCCATAATGCTGGCAAATGTATGGGCTCTGGAGGAACTCTCGAAGAGTTCTTCGTTAAACTTGTCAAACTCTTCCTCGGACATCTTCTCGTGGTTGAATACCTTTACCACACGCTGTCCGCTCATCCGCTCTTCCACGAAACCGGTGATGTTGGCCAGATCCAGCTGCTGACGGATGAAGTAGCGTCCGCTGTGGCCGGAAACAGTCTTGGATACAAAGAACATCAGCACGATCATCAACACAGCCAGCAAGGTAAGAATCGGGCTTAACACCAGCATGGATATAAATGTAACGATGATCGTGAAGGCTGACATCAGCACCTGCGGGATGGACTGGTTGATCATCTGACGCAGGGTATCGGTATCGTTGGTATAAAGACTCATGATGGAGCCGTTGGTATTCTGATCAAAGTAACGGATCGGCAGTGTCTGCATGTGCGCGAACATCTCGTCACGGACACGCTTCAACACGCCCTGTCCGATGACTACCATCAGACGGCTGTACACAAATGTGGCGATCACGCCGCACATGAAGATCGTTCCCAGTACGGTCAATGCCGTATACAGTTCCGTGTAATCCGGATTCTGCTTTCCGATCAGCGGGATGATGTAATCATCCAGAAGGAACCGGAGCGAAAGCGACACGGAGATGGACGCGACGGAGCTGATCAGGATACAGAATATAACGAGGATAAACTGCACCTTATATGTGCTGGTCACGTACTTAAGCAGACGCTTCGCTGTCTTGATGGTCCCGCCGGTCACGCCGGGTCTTCCCTGCTGTTTACTCATTGTCAGCGCCTCCTTTCACCTGTGACTCGTATACTTCTCTGTAGATCTCGTTGGTCTTAAGAAGTTCTTCTGAGGTTCCGATGCCGTTGATCTCGCCGTTATCCATGACGATGATCACGTCCGCATCTTCCACAGAGGAAACTCTCTGGGCGATGATGATCTTGGTCGTATCCGGAATCTCCTCCCGGAACGCCTGACGGATCAATGCGTCGGTCTTGGTATCCACCGCGCTAGTGGAGTCATCCAGGATCAGGATCTTCGGCTTCTTGAGCAATGCTCTGGCGATACAGAGTCTCTGCTTCTGACCGCCGGAGACGTTATTGCCGCCCTCCACGATCATGGTGTCATACTTGCCCGGGAACTCCTGGATAAATCCGTCGGCCTGGGCCAGCTTACATACCCTCTGCACTTCCGCGTCGCTGGCATTCTCATCACCCCAGCGTATGTTCTCGTAAATACTTCCTGTAAACAGGACATTTTTCTGAAGCACCATGGACACCTGGTCACGCAGTGCTTTCAGGTTATACTTTCTCACGTCGATGCCGCCGACCTTCACACAGCCGCCGGTCACGTCGTACAGTCTCGGAATCAGCTGAACCAGCGTGGACTTGGCACTTCCGGTACCGCCGATGACGCCCACGATCTGACCGCTCTTGATGTGCAGATTCACATCCTTTAAGGACAGGTTGCCGCCCTCGCCGGAGTAACTGAAATCCACATGTTCAAAATCGATGTCTCCGTTGGCTACCTCTGTCAGCGCGTTGTCGTCATCGATCATCTCCGGAACCTCTTCCAGAACTTCCTGGATACGGTCTGTGGATGCTTCCGCGATCATGATCATGACAAACACGAAGGTAACCATCATCAGGGACATAAGAATCTGCAGGGCGTACACGATGATACTCGTAAGCTCACCGGTCTGCATGGTTCCCTGGATGATGCCCTCTCCTCCAATCAGTACCATGAAGATCACCACGCCATAGATGGTAAACTGCATGATCGGAGAGTTCCAGGCCACGATCTTCTCCGCTTTGGTGAAGAGCTTGAATACGATGGAAGAAATCTTTCCGAACTTCTCATTCTCATGGTCTTCCCGCACGTAAGCCTTTACCACACGGGCCGCGTTGACATTTTCCTGAACGGTATTGTTGAGTACATCGTACTCGTCAAATACCTGAATAAAGTGTGGGTGCGCCTTCTTCGCGATATAGATCAGCACACCGCCCAGGATCGGCACCATGATAAGCAGCATGATCGCGATCGGCACGTTGATGGTCAGTGTCATGATCCATGACAGGACGATCATGATCGGCGCTCTTGCCAGCAGACGGATGGTAAACATATACGCCATCTGCACGTTGGTGATATCCGTCGTCAGACGGGTCACCAGACTCGGTGTGGAAAAATGGTCGATATTCCCGAAGGAAAAATCCTGAATCTTATAGAAGATATCATGCCGGAGGTTCTTGGCATATCCGGCCGCCGCGATGGCGCCCAGCTGTCCGGCCTTGGCGCCGAAAAAGAGCGATACCATGGCCAGCGCTACCAGCACGATTCCAATCCGGATGATGTATCCGATATCTCCGTTCATGATACCTACGTCAATGATCTTCGCCATCAGCAGCGGGATCAGTACCTCCATGAATACCTCCAGCGCCACGAAAACAGGCGTAAGAATCGTCTCCCGCTTATACTCGCGGACAGAACGAAGCAGCTTCCTATTCATGTTTCGTTGTCTCCTTTCCTCTGTCTTTCTCATTACCGGCTAAATTTGCAGACATCTGTTCCAGCACACGCATACAGGTCTCCATATCCTCCCGGGGGATCCCCTCTTTCAGGATATCCTCCATGTAGTGGATGTTGGCGATGATATGCCCGTGGAGCTCCACCGTCTTCTCTGTGGGAACGATTCTTTTAAGCCGGG